>JANXVQ010000239.1 GCA_025351545.1 Spirosoma sp. | reverse complement strand
GACGGCCAGCAACGGCGTCATAATCATGAAAGAATCCGGTTTCTTCGTTCCAGAATTTTCGTTGGATAGCCTGCTCACGGTCTTTAATCAGCCAGTCAATTTCATCGTAAGCCATTTTATAGGAACCACTCTGAAGATAGGCGTCATGTAAGGTTGTTTCGAGCGAATAGAGCAGGCAGTTTAAATCTACCGGAACAATATCTGCCGAGTGTATCGTAGCCATCGTATGCTGATCTTTAAACCAACGGCTGCTAAAGTCCCAACCTGATTCGCAGGCAGCCCGAATGTGATTATATAGTTCCTCCGGCACTACGCCGAGCAATTCGGTTTCTTCGTTTAGCTCAATTTCCTGGCGATAAGCTTCCGGCCGGGGCGTTGGTGTGTCATCCCAATACCGATTTAAAACGTTGTTGCTGTCTACTTTCACAACGCGTTTATCAATCAATTTGGCATCAGTCAATTGATTATGACTAGTCATCCAGAAATCGTATTCCCGCTGGAGTTGCGGCAGGTATTTCGTTAATATGTCCCGGCCATCAATATCCGCTAACAACTGTACCATTAAGGCAAAATAGGGCGGTTGCGACCGGCTCAGAAAATAGGTACGGTTACCGTTTGGAATGAACCCGAACGTATCAATCAGATAGGCAAAATTGTCGACCATACCCCGAATCAAATCAACCCGTCCGGATACCTTCAACCCCAACATGGTAAAGTAGCTGTCCCAGTAAAAAATTTCGCGAAACCGCCCGCCCGGCACCACATACGGATGCGGCAATGGCACCCGCGAACTGCCTTCTACGGGAACATCGGCTTGGCGAGTGAGCCGGTCCCACAGCCGGTTAATGTGTTCAGCCGTGCTGATGGATGTGTCGCTGACATAGTCATCGGCCACTGTATCCGGCACCACAAAATAGGCATGCACAAACGCACTCAGATCGAAATCAAGTTTGTTTTTTTCGCTTTCGTAGAGGGCAATGACATTGGCCGGAGCGAGTTTAGGCACACAGTCTACAAATGTTTTAGAATCGGCGAAAACGTGACCCAGTTGCACAGCCTGAAACAAGCTGCCAAAAAGCTGATCGGGCGATTGAGGAATAGATGGATTTGCCAAAATAGAATAATAACGTTTCAGATAATGTAACGAAAAAAGGCCCCATTTGTCGTTGCGCACTCGGACAGAGCATCAAAAATGCGAAATACCCAAATAGAACCCGTAAAAATAATAGATTTAAACGCGTATGTTTATTGACCTAAACCCATTAACCACCGCATCGAATGACCCACTGGCGTGTTAAACTCTCCCTGCTTCTTAATTATTTCGTTTTCGCTATCCTGCTCAACAGCGTTGGAACGGTGATTTTACAGGTTCAAAATAACTACGGTGTCTCGTCATCGTCGGCGAGTGTGCTCGAAGCTTTCAAAGATTTAACCATCGCCCTGGTGTCATTTCTGGTGGCGTCCTATATCACCAGAATCGGTTATAAACGAGCCATGTTATTTGCTCTCGCCCTGGTAACATTGGCTTGTTTGCTGATGCCTCAAGTACCGGCGTTCTGGACAACAAAGCTTTTGTTTGCAGCCACTGGCGCCAGTTTCGCCCTCATCAAAGTATCGGTATACGCAACCATTGGTCTCATCACGAACGACTCAAACCAGCACGCCAGTTTCATGAATTTTCTGGAGTCATTTTTCATGATTGGCGTTTTGTCGGGCTATTTTCTGTTCAGTGCTTTTGTCGATGATACTAATCCTCAATCGACTGCCTGGTTATCGGTTTATTACGTACTGGCGGGTATTGCAATTATCGCGTTTATTTTACTGCTCAGTACGCCCATTAATGAACGAAGCGTGCGTCATGAAGATACCAAGAGTCTAGTCGACGATCTGGCCGACATGTTTCGGCTAGCCATCACACCCGTTGTATTGGTATTTATTCTCTCAGCTTTTGTCTATGTGCTTATGGAACAAGGCATTATGAGCTGGTTACCGACATTCAATAATAAAATCCTGCACCTTCCAACCTCCCTTAGCATTGAAATGGCTAGTATTCTGGCCGCATCGACAGCCTCAGGGCGTTTTTTGGCCGGGGTATTACTAGGGAAAATATCGTGGTACTGGCTGCTAATGATTTGTTTAGTTGTATCAGCCGGACTGGTGTTGTTAGCCTTACCACTAGCCGCTTCGGTAGATGGGCGGGCCGTAACCGGTTGGGGTGATGCACCCATAGCCGCGTTCATTTTCCCTTTGATTGGGCTATTCATCGCGCCAATTTATCCGGCGATCAACTCTGCCATTTTAAGTAGTTTACCACTTCGCCAACACGGGCCAATGGCGGGTTTGATTGTGATTTTCTCGGCCCTCGGTGGTACTACAGGGTCTATTATTACGGGCCATGTTTTCGAGACGTACGGTGGACAAACTGCCTTCTACTTCTCACTCGTCCCGATTGTTCTGCTATTGATTTTAATTACGGCATTTAGCCGCATGCAAAAGAAAACGGGGCATGAGGTAAACCATACGGCTGGCCTGGGTGGTCATTAAACGTAAAGTCATAAATAGCCCTAACCATCGATAAATTAAATGTCTCTCTAATAGCTTTTCTTTTATAGCTTCCAAATTAATTGAGCTTGGAGACCAAACTGGTAAGATTGAAATTTATCAAATAAATAGATGGCCGTACTAGCTGGTTTGCTCAGTAAATAACTTGCTGTTGGTTGGATAAGTAGCGAATACTTAGGCTTAATTTGATAATCAATACCAACACCGACAAGTCCATTTAGCTTTATAGGTTCGTTATCACCTGATTTATTCTTGCTGAAAAGAGGGCCGATGGAAAAGTAGGGTGACAAACGTTTATTTGAAAATCTATAATTGACTAATACAGGG
>JANXVQ010000207.1 GCA_025351545.1 Spirosoma sp. | reverse complement strand
GTTCGCCCGTTTGAAGACTGGGCCCGGAATTTCAACGGTAAAGCATCAACCATTCGAGGCTTGGATGCGTATCCAAACAATCCAGATCAGGATCAGTTGAATATTCGGTTTACGGCACCGGCTAAGGGTGATGTAAGCATTGTTGTCACAAATCCGAAAGGGAAAGAAATTGCTAGACGTGACATTAAAAATTTCTCCGGTGAGTTTGTGGGGCAAATCGAATTAGGCAGGAAAGCACAAGGCGCTTATTTTATTACCGTTACCCAGAATGAAGACGGAGCGGTAAAACGAATAGTAATCGACTAATTTATCCATCGAGGAGGTGCCTAATTACACACAAACCTGGTAATTGGGCACCTTTTGCATTATCTGCGAAAATATTTTTAGTAAAATATAGTACTATGTATTGCAAGATACCAAACTAAACCTATATCTTTGCATTGTTCTAAGACACTAAAGGTCATGAAAACTCTCTTTGTAGTCGGCGTTTTATTTGTAGGCATCAGCGGTCAAGCCTTTAGCATGGGTCATCCGCACAATATGTTTGCGGCCCGTAAGCAGATGCGGTCGAAAGCATCGACATTGGTAGCTAAAAGTAAAACACATACGTTAGTGTGCTGGCAACAAGCTGTTCAGGAAACCAAAACAGCATTGAGCGAACGTTTGCTGGCGGCTTTAACGCATGTGCGTCCAACGCAGGCTTATTAATTTTAGAGATACCAGTTTTCTTAGCGCCTTAACCAGCCGTCAAAATGCATTGCGCTGGTTTACCTACTTTGCCCGTTTCGGGCTTTTTTTTTATCCCTTCCCCAGCGGTTGCCAACTCATTTCTATTTTCCAGTCCGGCATTACCTCTTTTCCTCCGACAACGTTGTTTCTAAAAGGCTTACCAATAAATACATATTGGCATTTGATACGTAACTACCCTTTGCATTGTCATTTTTTTTGTGGCTAATTCAGTCCATATTGTTTCATTTAAGTTGTTGATTCACTGAGCAAAACAGTAGATTCTGTATAAATTTAATTTTGTATTAATCCGTTACAAGAAACAATTAAGGTACATTATTTCGTTAAAAACTTAGACAATTCAACGATTGGTTATGGTTTTCGATAGGCATTGGCTATTTTTATGGTTTGGCCTAAAAACAGTGTAAACTGATTATATTTTTTTTACTTATTGAGTGCCCATGCGGAATACTGTTGTACGACCAATTTTACTCGTCGGCCTTCTATTCGTCAGTTTGTTAACTGCTTTTGGCTTAACCAAGCCGGGCCGTAACTTCTGGGCGAAGCTCGCTCACACGAAGGCGCTTAAAGCAGCCAGCAAACGGGCAATAGTTACTGCACCACGGGTGGTGGTTTCGCCTTATAAATATGGGCCAGCCGCCAAGCCAGTTGAAGTATTCGTCATGTCTGATAGTGGGCAGCATTGGGTAGACAGCGTTTTTCATTCGCTGACTCCCGAACAGAAAATCGGCCAGTTTTTCATGGTAGCCACTTTTTCAAACCGTCATGAAAATCATTATCAATACATTGACCACCTTATCCAGACCAATCACATCGGTGGATTAATTTTCTTTCAGGGCGGCCCTCATCGGCAAGCTATTCTGACGAACCGCTATCAGGCAGAATCAAAAATACCATTACTTGTTGGCATAGATGGCGAATGGGGCCTGGGCATGCGCTTGGATAGTGCTACGGCCTTCCCAAAACAAATGTCGCTCGGTGCCATTCGGAATAATGAATTAATTTACCGGATGGGCGCTGAAATCGGGCGTCAATGCCAGCGATTGGGTATCCATATCAACTTTGCTCCCGTATCGGACATTAATAGTAATCCTGCAAATCCGGTCATTGGCATTCGGTCATTTGGTGAATCAAAGGAGAATGTAGCCTTAAAAGCCTCGGCTTACATGCGTGGTCTGCAACGAGCGCACGTCATTGCTACGGCCAAACATTTTCCGGGTCATGGCGATACCAGTACCGACTCACACCACACGTTGCCAACCGTTAGCCGGTCATTAGAGCAAATGCGGGATATTGATCTGTATCCCTTCCGTAAACTTATTGCCGATAGTTTGATGGGCGTTGTCACGGGCCACCTGCATGTACCGGTAATGGACAACACACCCGCTTTGGCCGCAACCTTGTCGGAGAAAATTGTTACTGAGCTGCTCAAAAATGAGCTCGGTTTCCGAGGGCTGGTCTTTACCGACGCGCTGAACATGGGCGGTATTAGTCGATCGCCCAAAGCCCTGGATGTCAATCTTCGCGCCTTGATTGCGGGCAACGACATTTTACTCTATCCTGAAAATGTTCGGGATGCGACAACGAATATTCTGAACGCTATTCAGCAGGGAATTATCTCGCAGGAATTAGTTGACGAGAAAGTCAAAAAAATTCTTCGCGCTAAGTACTGGGCCGGTCTTGGTCATTATAAACCAATCAATCTTGCGGGCCTATCTACAGATCTCAACTCGCCTGAGGCACTACTTATTAAACAGGAGATGTGCGAACAGTCGGTAACGGTGGCCGACAATCAGCATAATTTGCTTCCACTAAAGCGCCTGGATACCTTACGATTAGCATCGGTAGCTATTGGTGCTGAGCCAGGTAATATATTTCAGAAGGCGCTGAATCAATACGCACCATTCCAGACGCTGGCCTATCCCGAAAAGCCTGTTTCGGAGGCTGATCTCAATATTATACTCGCTCAGGTTGGCGACGCAAATACGGTTGTGGTGAGTTTCCATGCGATGAGTGAATCAGGCTTGCGAAAATATGGTATTACCAAACCTTCGCTTGATTTGATTACCCGCCTGAAACGGCAAGGAAAAAAAGTAATTGTTACGGCTTTTGGATCGCCCTATAGTTTGCAGCAGTTTGCTGGTGCTGATGCGCTGGTTTGCGCTTATCAGGAGCTTGACGATATGAAGCGGGTAGTGCCACAAATATTATTTGGTGGTTTGGGTGCCAGGGGCATGCTGCCTGTTTCGGTAGGCGAACTGAAGGTAGGGATGGGACTAACACTAAATTCAGAAGGACGATTGTCGGTCGGTTCTCCGGAAAGTGTTGGCATGAAATCGACCATACTAAACCAAATTGACGCCATTGCGCAGGGGGCAATTAAAAATCATGTTGTGCCTGGTTGTGAGATTCTGGTAGCTCGAAAAGGCAAGATTGTTTACAGTAAAAATTTTGGGGCGCTAACCTATGCGCCCGGCGCCGAGAAAGTTTCCGATGAAACCCTGTATGATCTGGCTTCGCTGACAAAAGTGCTGGCCACTTTACAGTCGGTAATGATACTGTACGACCGAAAGCAAATTGACCTGACCCAGAAAGCCTCTGTTTATCTGCCCGAATTACGGAACACAAATAAGCAGAACATTACGCTTCTGGACTTGCTCTGGCATCAATCGGGTATGGTGTCCTATTATCCAACCACCTGGGATCGCACTCGACTGCCCGGCGGAGGACTAAAAGCTGAATATTACGCAGCCACGCATGATAGTTTGCATACCCTTCAGATAGCGCCAACGCTCTGGGGCGTTCCTACGCTACGGGATTCGGTCTGGAAGTGGGTAGTCCAGTCACCTATGTCGCGCAAGATGGATGAATCGGGTAAACCTGCTTTTGTCTATAGCGACCTTAATTTTCTGACATTACAGAAGGTAGTTGAACGGGTGAGCAAGCAGCCACTAGACAAGTTCATTACCGAAAACGTATATAAACCGCTGGGTCTGCATCAACTTGGATTTATGCCTTTACAGCGTTTACCTCATCCACAATGCGCCCCAACGGAACAGGACACATACTACCGGAATCAGCTTTTGGTTGGCACAGTTCATGATCAGATGGCGGCCGTGCAGGGTGGTCTTTCCGGCCATGCCGG
>JANXVQ010000175.1 GCA_025351545.1 Spirosoma sp. | reverse complement strand
CCGAATTTAAGTACAAGAACGGGCTTTGTCATGCGGGCAAAGATACGCACCAATGCCGCACCGCCGTGCTGATCACTCGTTTGGCTGGTTTTTAATCATCGGGTCCGTTTCCGTAAAGCGGGCTTTTTGGCGAAGAGCAGACTTAAGTTGCTTCAAATAGTCAGCTTTGGGGATTTCGATAGCGCCATATCGTCTGACATTGTCGTTTATGAACTGGGTATCGAGCAATATATAGTGTTGCTGGCGGAGAATCAGGACCAGGTGATGAAATGCCACTTTCGAGGCATTATCGACTCGATTGAACATGGATTCGCCAAAAAAAGCCGCCCCCAGCGATACGCCATATAATCCACCAACTAACCGATTATCTATATACGTTTCAACGCTGTGGGCCAGCCCCATGTTATGCAGTTCTGTATACGCGTTTATAATTTCTTCCGAAATCCAGACGCTATCATCCTCAGAACGAGGCACTGAACAACCACGCATTACCTCGTTGAACGCTGTGTTAATACGGACCTCAAATTGATTGCGATTTAGAACTGGACGAAGTGACTTAGCTGGTTTGTAGGTAGCAAGCGGGATAATAGCACGCGGGTCTGGTGCATACCAGTAAAGCGTACCGTCGGCGTCGGCCATTGGGAAAATGCCGTTTATGTACCCGTATATCAGGTCATCAGCGGTTAGCTTGTCCATGAAAACTGTGGATATGTACTATGGCAAAGATAGAATATTCAACGAAATTTTGCGTTCAACTTCACTCTCGGATTGCTAAGTTTTGCTTCCCTGAAAGTTGATAGTGCCGCAAAGGCTACAACAGGTTTTCATTTGGCATTTGGTAGCGAAGCTGGGTTTGGAATTTTAAAAACTTCGGCTTGAAGAAATAAGCACGGCTTAATCACCTACCAGTCTACTGATAAATTGATGCTGATAATCCTGATTGTCAGCTTATCTTTGGCTTACCCGATAAGCCTGCCAAACAAATTTAAACCAAACTCTTTGCCCTTTGTCAAACGTTTATACAGAAACGATTTATAATCAAACATGAAAAAAAGCCTTGTTTTGCTATTGGTGGCTCTGCCGTTATTGTTTAGCCAGTGTAGCGTTAATAATCAGATTTCACAGGCAAAAACCCTTGGCGATTGCCGCTACACAGTTGCTTCTGCCGATAGTATTTATCTGGCAGGAATAGATGTTCGGCAGTTGCATAAACTGGAAGATATTAACCCAGCCCGTTACCCCCGGCTGGCCGCTGGTTTGCTAACTCGCAATGTGCCGCTGGATGCCCGCCTAAATATTGACATTACCAACCCAACCAATAAGATGGCTGGTATTAATCAGTTGGAATACCGGATTTTGCTGGCGGGACAGGAGTTGTTCAATGGTTTCCTGAACCAGCGTATTGAAGTGAAACCCGGTGGAGGGCGTACGCGCGTTCCCGTACGTCTGAATACCAATGCTTACCAATTGTTGACTGATAGCAAAACTCGCGATGCATTCACTCAGTTGGTACAAAATCTGTCGGGTGCGGCTGGAACTCAACCGTCCAAACTGACAATTAAAATTAAACCAACGCTGGATTTGCTGGGTAAGCAGGTTAATTATCCGGGATATATTACTATTGATCAGGATGTTACGAGTAAAATATTACTAGGCAATTAATAAGATGCTTTAGCTTACATACCTTTGTGTTCAGTAGCATTTTGCCCGCCCCGTCTTTTTTAAGTCGGGGCGATTTGTTTGATTGCCTTTCTGGAAAACGCAGGTCAAAAACTAACTAACTAATAATCCAATGCGCTATTTTCTTCTTTCCTGTTTGCTTTTGGGGTCAATTCTAACGAGTCAAGCCCAATCGGACCGAATCCAGCTTACCCATAATGAGGCTCAAAAACGTATTGCCGTTACAGTAGATGGGAAACCGTTTACCGCCTATATTTATCCTGGCCCAACGGTACTTAAGAAGCCGGTTTTATATCCAATTCTCTCGGCAGGAGGAAATTTCATAACGCGGGGATGGCCACTTGACCCACGTCCGGGCGAGCGGATTGACCACCCACACCATGTGGGTATGTGGTTTAATTATGGCGATGTAAATGGTCATGATTTCTGGAATAACTCCATCGAAATTGGACCAGAACACAAGGGTCCGTTTGGCACCATTGTTCATACGGGAGTAAAGTCTATGAAAAGTGGTAAAGAGCAGGCTGAGTTAGTCGTTACAGCTGATTGGCTCGATAAAGATGGAAAAGCTATGCTTCAGGAAACAACAACTTATCAGTTTCGGGCTGGAGCTGACAATCGGATCATTGACCGTATTACAACATTAAAAGCAGTTAACAAAAATGTACTTTTTAAAGACAATAAAGAAGGGCTGATTGCTTTGCGCATGGCTCGTGAACTCGAACAGCCATCTACTAAAGCAGAGGTTTTCACCGATGCGCAAGGTGTAGCTACAAAAGTACCTGTACTGAATAATGCAGGTGTAACGGGTCTTTATCGGACTAGTGAGGGCGTTGAAGGTGACGCTGTCTGGGGTACTCGTGCACAATGGGTAAAGCTAACCGGAACAGTTGGAACAGAGGCTATATCGGTAGTTTTGACGGATAATCCTAAAAATATTGGCTATCCAACTTATTGGCATGCAAGGGGTTATGGTTTATTTGCGGCTAACCCATTAGGGCCTTCTGTATTCAGCAATGGGAAGTCGCCCGTTATGGACTTCACCTTACCTGCCGGGCAGTCTGTAACGTTTCGCTACAGGCTACTGATTCAGTCTGGTAATGTGTCTGATGTTACACTCAAACAATTGATTAAATAACTTATTAATTATTTGAGATACTTGTATATATAAAATTTGGCATATTATTTGTGGCGGGACAATCTAGTACACCAAACTGTACTGATTTTATGGCCTATAATACGGTTTGTCACTATTTTTTATTGAAGTGTGTATGTTTTGTTGTTCTGGCATCTGGCACTCTGTACGCTCAGCCACACATTTCTTCTCCTCGTGCTCTGTCTGCACTTTCGGCTCTCCGACAAGGTTCAGATGGTCTTAGAACCATTGAAAATGGGAAGATCAAGGTAGGAATTAATACGAACTATGGTGGTGCTATCACTTATCTGGCTTTCCTGGATAGTCATGGGGACAGTGTTGGCACCACAAACATGGTCAATAACCCTGACCTTGGTCGTCAAATACAAATTGCGCTTTACAGTGGGCCTGCTAATTATCCGGGTTATCCTGGTCTTGGTTGGGACCCAATTCAGGCCGGTGATGCGTTTGGTAATTCGTCGCAAGTGCTTGCTGTAGAAAGTCAGCCAAACTTGTTATATGCGAAAACGATACCTAAGCAGTTTGGTATAAATAATGAACCGGGCGAAGCGACAATTGAACACTGGATTCGTCTGGACGGAAATATTGTTAAGGTTCATGCTAAAGTAGTGATGTTACGTTCGGATAGAACCCAGTACGAAGCTCGTCAACAAGAGTTTCCATGCGTATATCTTAATGGCGACTATCACAATATGTGGTTTTATAGGGACGATTCGCCCTATACAAAAGGCCCGTTGCATGTTGAGCGTATAATTCCACCTAGTACAATGCTATTTGGCGATGTCTTTCCAACAGAGCCCTGGATGGCCTCTACTAATGATAAAGGATATGGAGTAGGTCTTTATGTTCCAGATACTTACGAATGGAAAAGAGGCTATTTTGGGAGTGACTTAAGTGGTGATGAAACCAGTACTGTAGCCTCGTATATTGCCGCTACAAACCGTGTTGTATTAGATCATAACTTGGTGTATGAGTGGGATTATGAGTTAATTCTAGGCCAGTTAGACAATATTCGCTCCTATGTAGCCGCCAAGCCGCACGCGCCTGCGGGTCCTAATTATCGGTTCGATACGTCGCGCAAAGGCTGGTATTATCAGAAAGCAAGCGACACGGGCTGGCCAATTCAGGGAAAACTGCATGTTATAATGGACCAATCGGATGCTTCTCTAAATAATAATCGAATTTCTTCACCTTATGTCTATTGGAAAGGTCGAAACAATCCTAAAATGTATTTACGAGCAGCATTTCAGACTCAAAACGATAAGTTTCGCCTGAAGTGGCGCCGAACAGAAGATCAGGCGATAATTCCCTCTGGAGATCGTTATATGGATTTTCCGATCATTAACGATGGGCAGCTACATACCTACGAAATTGACTTGAGCCATAACGATAACTGGCTGAATTATGATATTGGGCAGATTCAATTTGGTACTATTCCTGATGGCCCAACAATTGATGGCTGGGTAGAAATTGAGTGGCTTGCCTCAACGGCAAATGGCCCAACTGAACAGGCAGTTAATCCACCCGTTATTGAGCCTCCCGTTGTTATTAATCCTCCCGTTGTTAATCCACCTCCCGTTGTCAATCCGCCCGTTGTTGATAATCCACCTGTTGTTAATCCGCCCGTTATTGATCCACCCGTTGTGACACCGCCTAGTCTAACTCCTTGCGAACCTGGTTGTTTACTCATTGTGGTAAAAAAAATACGTTATGTTCAGGCAAAATAAAAACGCTGAATAGCAGATAGTCCTAAAAACAAACTTCCTGAAGACAGCTGTCTTCAGGAAGTTTGTTTTATACAAAATTTATGTCTTATCGTTTAATTTAAGTGTACCAATGCTGACCGATAGACACGCCCTTCGAGCGATTCCAACCATGAGCGGAGTATATCGTTTTCGGTAGTAGCCCGACCAAGTTCGCAATCAATTTGTCGAAGCAGGAAAAACAACTGATGTACATGCATCCATTGATTCGCTAACCGACTATCGCTCTGGATTTTTTGCTTTTGTTGACGGGCGTCCTGTGTTAGTTGGCGTAAACTCATTTTTAGATGATAACGCAGCATTATCAGCCGACCGGCCATTGGCAGCTCACCCTGTTTACACTCCATGTGCGAAATGCTTTTGGCCAGCATATTATTACGCTGCTGAAGTTGATCGGATACAATCATCCAGGCATGTTCTGCCTGGAGAGAATCATATGTTATATGTTTCATAGCGATTAGTACAAATACGGTTTGTAAACAAATATAACAATACGCCAACTTATTCAACTAGTTAATCTTGTTTTTGGCAAATATTTTTCTGAGTATAAGTAAAATTGCCAATTATTTAATAAGTCTGATGATGATGCATTCAATTGGATGGTCTGGGTGAAGTGTGGCTGTCGGCTGGCTAAATGACAAGCTGTGCTATATAGTTTGGCAGTCGAGGCTTGAAGTTTGGCGTTAAACCTCGAACTTCAAACCCCGAACGTCATTTCTAGTCATGGACCCTATTTACCGCGCGCTCATCGTTTGCACTAACCACACTGATTATCCGACAAAGTCTCATAAAACGGGTTTATGGTTGAGTGAAGCTACGCACTTCTACGATGAGTTGGCGGGCCGTAACCTGCCATATGATATTGCCAGCCCTATTGGTGGGCCGGTGCCCATTGATGAAAAGAGCCTTGATCGGCGTGATACCACAAACGAAAAATGGTATAATGATCCTATGTTTCGTGCCAAACTTGAAAACTCGCTGCGATTAGAGGAAATAAATCCCGCTAACTACCAGATTATTTATTTTTCCGGTGGGCATGGCGCGATGTGGGACTTCCCGAACAATCCAATAATACCGACCATAACGAGGCAGATTTATGAAAAAGGCGGGATGGTAGCGGCTGTTTGCCACGGGGTTAGTGCATTGCTAAACGTGACTCTATCCGATGGTTCTCTCCTTATTGACAATCGACAGGTAACTGGTTTTTCAACTATGGAAGAAAAACTCGTTCGCCTTGATGAAGAAGTACCGTTTCTTCTCGAAGATGCATTGCGACAAAAAAACGCACTTTATAGCAAGAGCTTAATTCCCTTTTTGCCTTATATTGAAGTAGATGAGCGGCT
>JANXVQ010000163.1 GCA_025351545.1 Spirosoma sp. | reverse complement strand
TGAAAGGTGAAAATGGCGTTCTCGGCAATGATGCCCACGATCATAATGATGCCCGTATAACTGCCCACGTTGAGCGGTGTTTTGGTGATGAACAAGGCAATAAAGGAACCCGATACGCCTACTACCGAAATGAACAGAATCAGCCCGGCGGCTTTCAAATCGCGGAACAGAAACAGCAACACGATAAACACCAGCAGTGAGGCTGATACCAGAATGAGCAGCAACTCCCTGAAAGATTGCTGTTGCTGGGCGTAGGCTCCGCCATATTCGATGTGCTGACCAGAGGCCAGGGTTACGCCAGTGCTTACTTTCTGTTGAATTTCACCCATTACACTGCCCAGATCGCGATCGGCAAGACTAGCTGTAATGGCAACCATTGGCTGGAGATTTTCCCGCTGAATTTCGGCACTACCCGAATCAACCTGCACATTGGCGAAGTCGGATAATAAACGACTGCGGCCATCAGCAGTGAAAACGGGGCTTTGCTTGAGAAGCTGTAAATCGTTACCCATGCCCGGATATTTTAGCCGCATTTTGATGAATTGGCTGCCTTCCAGAACAGTACCCACTTCGTTGCCCATGAGTCGGGTTGTCAACTGGTTTTGCAGGTCGAGGGGTGTCAGGCCATATTGCAGCAGGGCGCTGGATTTTGGGGTAAAGACCACCGAGGGCCCGGCAATGGTGATGCCATTGAACACGTCGGCCGTGCCGGGCACCCGGGTTACAATGCCACTGATTTTGTCGGCCAATGGACGAAGTTCGGCGGGTTGATTGCCAAACACTTTCACTTCCACCGGGTTGGGTTCGCTCATCAAATCGCCAAGCATATCGCCAATTACCTGACCGAAATCGGCGGTCAGTCCCGGCTGAGTGGCTTCGATTTTACTCCGCAATTCGTCGATGACTTGGTTGGTGGATCGGGTGCGGTCTTTTTTGAGCGAAATCAGGTAATCGCCCCCGTTGGGTTCGGTAATAAAAAAGCCCATCTGTGCGCCCGTCCGGCGCGAGTAAGCCGCTACTTCGGGAATGGTTTTTAGCTGTTGATCGACTCCATCGAGCATGACGTTGGTTCCCGCCAGCGACGTACCGGGTGCGGAGTGGTAATCGAGGACGATGGACCCTTCATCCATGTCGGGCAGAAAACCCGTTTCTAACTGACTATAGATCAGAAAAACGGTTAGACCCATCACTCCTGCCAAGCTTAGCGCGATCCAGGGACGGTGAATAAAAACGGATAGTATTTTGCCAATAGCGGGGTGCGTCGCGGTATCTTTCTTCTTTTTCTTGCCCGAACCAAATAGACCATAAATCACTGGCAAACCCAGCCACGTAATGAGAAACGAGCAGGTAAGTGTAATGACCATCGTCATAGCCAGCACTCTGAAGAACGCGCCCGCGACCCCACTCATTAGCGAGAATGGAATGAAAATGACAATCGTGCTGAGCGATGAGCCAACCATAGCCGGGAAGAGGTAGCTAATGGCTTGCTGAATCGTCTGCGCATCTGACTTCCCTTCGTGCTCTTCTTCCAGCCGGTGAATCTGTTCCACAATTACAACGGCATCGTCGATAATCAGGCCGATAGCGGCTGCAATACCGCCCAGCGTCATGATGTCGAGCGTGTAGCCCATGACAAACAGGACTAAAATAGAAGCCGCCAGTATGACCGGAATGGTGATCAGAATGACGATACTGGCTTTCAGCGACCGTAGGAACAAGCTGGTGACAATGATGGCCAGCACCAGCCCAATGAAAATGCTGTCGGTCACGCTTTTCACCGCGTCGCTCACAAAATCGGCCTGTACATAGGTGGGCGTCAGCGTTACGTCGGCGGGAAGCAGTTTTTTTAATTCGGTTACTTTCTGAGTTATCCCATCGCTCAAACTAATCAGGTTGGCCGATGGCTGCTTGACGACGTTGATGAGTACCGTTTCTTTGCCATTGGCCTCGATTTTGGTGTACTCCTGCTGCTCATGCAGTTCTATGGTCGCTACGTCGGCCAGTCGAAGTACCCGCTGTCCGTTGCTGCGAATGATGATATTTTCAACATCCTGCCGGGAGTGAACCGTTGCGTCGGTGAGCGTCAGATACAGGCGGTTGTAATCCGAAATCAGCCCGTTGGCCTGAATGAAATTCGTTGCCGCCAGGGCAGTTGTGATGGCCGCCGGTGTTACGTTCAGGCTGGCCAGTTTGTTGGGTCGGAGGATGATCCAGTACTCTTTGGTTCGACCACCCATCACCTGCACGTTCGATACGCCCGTTACCCGACTCAGATACGGCCGGATGGTGTAGATCGCCAGCTTTCGCAGTTCAATCAAATCGCGGCTGGTTGAACTCAGTGCGAAATCCATCACGGGCAGAATTGACGGCGACATTTTCTCCATCGACAGGACTGTATTGGGTAGTAACGTATTCTGAATCTGGTTAATACGGGCGTTGACGCGCTGCAATGACACATCCATATCCACCGACCAGTTCAGGTAAATCGACAGTTCGGAGCTGCCCCGGCTGGTGGTGCTACGGACCATTTCGACGCCTTCCACCTGATTGACCGCATTTTCCAGGGGTTGCGTAATGGCCACCATCATCAGCTCTACGGGCTGTTCGCCTGCATCGGCAATGACTTTAATTTTAGGAAACGTTCGGTCAGGAAATAAGGATACCTGGATACTTCGATACGCGAAGATACCGCCCACCAATAGCAGGAGCAGCAGCCCCAGAATCGGCTTGCGAAAGCGGAAAAAACCGGGCTGCTCGGCAGACGGCTCAGTGGGCATGGGCGGGTCGGTTTGTGATGATTGATGCGGTATCGGCCAGCCCGTAGCCGCCCTTACTGACGAAGCGGTCTTTGGGGCCAAATCGAGGGTTAAGGATCTCGATGCGGGTTTCGCGCTGGGAACCAATGTTGACCGGTACTTTTATCGCGGTGGTGTCATTAACCAGCTTCATGACCCAGAAATCAGTCTGAAGTTCATTGGACAGAACGGCTTCTTTGGGCAGCGACTGCGCGTTGTTACGTTGCTGATTGGTGAACGTAATGTTGAGCTGGAGCCGGGCGGGCAGTACCATCGGATGGTCAGGTTTAACTACGAATCGCTCGGTTTGCGAAAGCGAATCGGTAATAGCCAGCGTCCGGGAAATTCGTCCGGCAATTCGTCGGCCATTGGGTAGCTGAATGCTGCAAACACTACCCACATGCACGGAGGAATCCTGTTCGACGGGCACCTCGATTAAAAAGACAAACATATCGGGAGCTGAAAATGTGGCCAGTACCGTACCATCCTGCACGTACTCGTTTTCTTCCGCCTGTACCAATGTAACCAGGCCCGTGTCTGGGGCGCGGATGATCAACTGACCAATGTTTTTAAGCGTTGGGTCATTGAGGTAATTTTTGCCACCCAGCGCATAAGCTTCCTTGGTTTCCAGGCCAAATAAAGGCGCACCTTTCCGAAGTTGATCGCCAATTTTGACGTACACTTTGGTCACGTAACCCGCAATGGGCGATTTTATGTCGCCACTGGTGAGGTAGTATGTCATGCCCCGAAACGTTTTCTCCACCCGAAATGAATCGGCTGTTACGGTCGTCACGTCCACGGGTGTTTTGGGCCTTGGCGCGTCGGCCGTAGCTGATTGGGTGCTGGTGTCGGTAGTTGATGAGGAGCCGCATCGGGTCAACAACAGCGACCCGATAAGTCCGAATAAATACAGTTGTTTAGTCATACGTTGAGGCATGGATAAGGTTAAAAGTTACGGTAGTTGAACGTGTTGATAAATCGTTGCCGCTGAATAATTAATTGATTCAGAGACAGCTTGCTATTCAGGTATCGCTGTACGATAAGCAAGTAATC
>JANXVQ010000160.1 GCA_025351545.1 Spirosoma sp. | reverse complement strand
GATTACTTGGAAAATTCTTACCATTTATGCTCGTCTACTTATCGCCTTTTAAGGTCGCCAGAAAACTGACCACATCCCGGATTTCCCGTTTTGTTAAAAGGTATTTCATTTCAGGCATACTCGACAGAGAATTTGTCCGTTTTGCAATTTGGTCTTTCCGGATGGTGGCATCGGGCAGATCGCCTGCTTTTACCATTATTTCCGTATTGGTTTCTCCCTGCAAAATACCGCTGACCGTTTTTCCATTTTTGAGTTTAAGGCTTACCGTGCCAAATCCCGGCGCCAGGCGGGCACTTGGATTAATCAACGCTTCCAGCAGTTGTTCGCGGGTGAGCCGGCTCGCAATACCATTCAGACGCGGCCCGGCATTGCCCCCTAAATCATCGTAGGCATGGCATCGAATACACTGAACCGTTTGGTGGCGAAAGAAAATTCGCCGTCCCAGATCGGGTTCCCCGCCTATCAAACTCCCTTTAAAAGAGGCCATCAGCGCATCGGGCGACAATTTGGCGCTGATGGCTTTATGTCGGGCAATCAATTGGGGCGAATGACTGCTTTCTATAGCTTCCCCCAATTCCAGTTGCAGTTCGGCAGGCAACGTGCCAGCCGCCATTTTTGCCAGTAACGGATCAAAAACCTTCTGCGAATTAGCAACGGGTAGTTTTCCCAACGTCAGCAGGGCAGCTTGTTTTTCTTCGGTTGTGCGCGTATTGATAACCTCGGATAGCAGCGTAACCATTCGATCTTTGGCCATATCTGTTTTACTCAACAGATCCAGTCCAGCAACCCGCACGCTTTTTTCTTTATCGGCCAGGGCTACTTCGATGGCTTTACTTAGTTGCTTATCGCTTAGCGAAGCCAGTGCCTGTAAAGCAGCAACGCGCACAACGGCTTCCTTATCATCCGTTAACCGGCCGACTAATGAGCCGCCAGCCTCCGTCAAATTGAGTTTTCGAATTGCCTTGACAGCACTCAGTCGAAGGGGTAATTCCGGGTTAGTCAACAGCTTGGTATACATGTCGGCTGTCCTGCTTTTTAGCATCGCGGGGTCTCGTTCGATAACACCCCGGTAACGTCCATCAACCCGATCCAGCAATGATGGTTTTGCCCATGTGCTGAGGGCTTCCATCGCTTCGGCCCGCATCATTACCGGATTACCTTCTTTCTGCGCATAGTCGATCAACGTTTGCAGGGCTTCGGGTGTACCAACCCGCAGGTTCGCGTTTATAGAGCGTCTGAGCAGGGCTTCGTTGGTAAAGCGCGTGTTTTTCAACACCTTTCCCAAAGCGGGCAGGGATTCTGGAATCGACAAGTCGTCGTTGATTCCGCGAGCCGCTTCGGTAACGATAAACTCATCTTTATCTGCCAGAAAATTAGCGATACCGGGATTGTTCATACGCCGTAACGCCACGACAGCGGCAATCCGCACACCTCGCGACGAATGGCTGGACAAGGCAACTACAGGTTCTGCTTTCCCAATGCGGGCAAGGGCCAGGCTACCCGCATGACGGATATAAGCGTCTTCGTCGTTATTGGCTTCCAGTAGCTGAATAATGGGCTGAATAGCAGGCTCGTAGGCAATACGCCCTAAGGCTTCGGCAGCAAAGAAACGGGGCCGACTGTTGGCATCTTTCAGTAACGAAATCAAAGCCGCACCAGCTTCTTTATAGCGAATATCACCTAACCATTTAGCGGCCTGAGCGCGGATTTCGGGGTCGCTATCCTGCAACAACGGCAACAGTAACTGACCATATTGTTTGTCCTGACGGGCCAGTTGAGCGATACCCCAAATGCCATGAACACGCGCTAGCTGGTTGTCGGTTTGCCTGGTCGACGCGGTGAAAATATCGGCCCCTTTTGCGCCCCGTTTCACTAATTCGAATTGGGCTTTCTGACGAACGCGCATGTCTGGATTTTTCAATAAATCGCCCAAACGGGCTTCGGAACGTGGGGCAAACTTTTCGGCCAGTAACGTTTTGGTACGCTGGCGATCAGCCCACGAAGCGCCAGCCTTATCGTCCAGTTTCCAGATACGGCCATAGTCTTTGGCATCCCAGCCGTTAATCCAATCGGCCACGTATAAGGCACCGTCGGGACCAAAATCAATGCCGGTAGCCAGCACATTGCCAAGAATCTTTTTCTGTTCGCCTAGCTCAAAAGAAGCTCCCTTAGGCTTCAGTTTAAAGGAATGGATTCCGGAACGGGCCGGGCTGCCCACAAATTCAGCGATAAAAAAAGTATTTTTGTAAGCAGGACTCAAGGCCGTACCCGGATTGTAACGCATCCCCGCCGGACCACTCACAAAGTTGGCGATGGTTGGGGTAATGTATGCCGCCTGTCCATCGAAACGGGGTTTGAACATCTGCTCGTCCATCCAGACTTTGTAGGTGTTATTATCTGGATCGCGGTATTTGCCGTACTGCCAGTTGCTCCGCCAGCCGGTATCAGAGCCATTGACAATATACACCAGCCGCTCTTTTTCGCCCGGATGGTCGCCGTCATTATCTTCGCTGATAAGATTGGCGTATTCATCAAAAACGAATTCATGGGTATTGCGAACGCCAGCCGCAAAGACTTCAAAATCGCTGCCATCGGGATTTGACCGCACAATGACGCCACTATTGGGATAGGCCCACTTTTGACCATCCGGCCCTTTTCCGTTGAAGCCAATATCGCCAATCTGCCAGTATATTTTCCCATCCGGCCCCATCTCTATACCCGACATACCATGACCGCCAAAACCGACGTGAACGCCGTAGCCGTGCGAAATGGATGTTTTCGTTTCGGCGATGCCGTCCCCGTCTTTATCCTGCATACGCCATAAATCCGGCGCAACGGCCACAAAGAGATCGTCGCCATTGGTTAAAACGCCACCCGCCACATCGGTAACTTCATCATGAAAATCATCGACGACCAACTGCGACAAATCGGCGACACCATCGCCGGAGGTATCTTCAATCCGGTAAACGTTTTCTTTTTCTACCGTCATATCCCGCCAGTCGTGAGAGCCATCGCCATTGAGATCTTTCAACCATTCGTTTTTCTTGCTATTTTCCGGTGCCAGAACCCGGTGCAGGAAAGCCCGTTTGTCCTCAATACTTTGCAGATGGTTGGATTCAATTTCCCAATCCTGATGGCTGCGAATATCGAATTCCGAATTTTTCTGGCGGTTTGTCCGGGTATAATATAGTCGGCCGTTATCGTCAATGTCGATCGCAATCGGATCGGCAACCAGCGAGTCCACGCCCCATAAACTCAGGGTGAGCCCGTCTGCTAACTTGGGCGTTACGGTGGCTTCGATAGTTTTCGCTAGTTGCGCAGCTTTTTCGGGGGCCATCCGTTTTATTCGGCGGTCTATCGGGTCTTTTTCGTTCTGATACCCCACCAAACAGAGCATGGGAACCAGCGCGACGAACCAGATCACTCTTTTATTGATTGATAAAAGTCCCTTACCTTTTCTCATTCTATGCATCAGTTAACAAGTCAATTGTAGAAAGTTGTATTGAAATTATTTATTCTGAAAGCCGGTTTTTGCCGGGTGCTACTTGATTTTGAGGAATATGTTTTCGCCGGGCCAGCTTTCTGTCTGCAATCTGACCGGTACACATCTCCAGGTGACGAATCAGGTATGCTGGCAATTAACTACCGATAACCTAACGATGGGGAAACCGTTTAATTTGCTCGCTTGCCTGGATGAGTTAGGCTTTTCGGACGAAATCTTAAACTCGATTGATAGCATACGGGACTAAAGCGAGTTACGCGTATATTCGGTTTTTTATACTGAAGCTATAGTAACGATGTCTCCGCTCACCCGTCGGCAACATATTTCCCTGCTCCTGATCATTGTGCCGGTTGCCGCATTAGTGGCCTCGCATGTTGTCTTCCGTCAGGTGTTTCCCGGCCAGGCGGGTTATTACTTTCCGTGGGCTTATTTTCTGACGGTTGCCACCGTCATGCTTTCCTGCTGGGAGGTCAATTTGTTGATCTTCCGATGGTTGGACAGCCTGTTGCCGTTTGGGAAGCATCCTGTTCGACGGCTGATCGCTCAGATTCTGATTGGTGGCTTCGCGACGTTACTAACGTTTGCAGTGGTTTTCCCACTGGCTCAACGGGTATATACAGGCCATTGGCCGCCCACAGCCACCGTCATTAAAGGTATTGCTGTCTGTATCACGCTGGCTTCGCTTGTCAACGGAGGGTATTCGGGACTGTATTTATTACAAGCGTTTTTGGCTGAACGACAAAAGAGTAAACAGGATTTAACTCCTGCCAGTTTACAATCGTTTCAGGATGACAAACCTCAACCCGCTCCATCAACATTAATAGCTGTGGATGTAAGCAATGGTCAACTCCGGTTACCCGCCGACGAGATTGCTTATTTTTATTCGGCTGGCGGATTGATTTTGTTGATCAAACGGAATGGTCAACAGGTAACCACGCGCTATTCTTCGTTCACTCCCCTGATTGACAGTCTGGATAAGCAGCTCTTTTTTCAACTCAGCCGCCAATTTGTTGTGAGCATAGGGGCGGTTCGGGCCGTTCAGGACGACGTAAACCGCAAGCTTATCGTTACGTTGGTCCCAGCCTTGCACAAGCAGGAAGCGAATCA
>JANXVQ010000151.1 GCA_025351545.1 Spirosoma sp. | reverse complement strand
TTGATATCGTCTTCGGCATCCTGAAAATAGCGGTCTTTCGAGCCGTCTTCCATCGCTTCCACCGAACCCATACCCCGATACGTTTTAAACCGGCGACCTTCGTAGAGAACCACTTCGCCGGGGGCTTCTTCAGTACCGGCTAACAGCGAACCAATCATAACCGTGCTGGCTCCACCCGCGATGGCTTTTGTAATATCGCCGGAAAAGCGAATCCCACCATCGGCAATAATTGGAATACCGCTTCCCTGAAGGGCTTTGGCGGCTTCGTAAACAGCCGTTAGCTGTGGCATGCCAATTCCGGCAATAATGCGTGTGGTGCAGATACTACCCGGCCCTACACCAACTTTCACTGCATCGGCACCGGCATCGGCCAGCGCTTTTGCACCTTCGCCCGTTGCCACATTACCGGCAATAACCTCTAATTTCGGAAACTGCTGCTTAATACCCCGTACGGCATCCAGAACGCCTTTATGATGACCATGCGCTGTATCGACGCTAATTACATCGACGCCCGCCTTTACCAGCGCTTCAATTCGCCGGTTCAAATCGGGTGTAACGCCAACAGCCGCCCCTACGCGCAACCGACCTAATTCGTCTTTGCACGCGTTGGGATGGCTTTTTTTCTTTAGAATATCCTTGTAGGTAATCAGCCCGACTAAATGGTAATCGTCATTGACGATGGGCAGTTTTTCAATGCGGTACTTTTGCAGAATACCCTCGGCTTCTTCGAGCGTTAACCCTTCCCGAGCTGTAATAAGGTTGTTTCGGGTCATAATGCCCGTAACAGGTTGCGAGAGATTGCTTTGAAAGCGCAGGTCGCGATTGGTCAGGATACCAACCAGTTTATTGTTCTCATCCACAACCGGAATACCACCAATTTTGAACTCGCGCATGATCTTGAGCGCATCGGCAAGGGTAGCTTTTTCGAGCAGCGTGATGGGGTCGATAATCATCCCGCTTTCCGACCGTTTGACTTTTCGAACCTGGTCGGCCTGAGCCTCTATGCTCATGTTTTTATGGATAATGCCGATGCCCCCTTCCTGTGCCATCGCAATTGCCAATTCCGATTCCGTAACGGTATCCATAGCCGCCGAAATGAGTGGAATATTTAGCTGGATGTTTCGAGTGAGTTGAGTAACGGTTTGCGTATCGCGTGGGAGTACCTCCGAATAGGCAGGTAGGAGCAGTACGTCGTCGTAGGTGAGAGCCTCGTAAAGAAACTTACTGGTATCTAAGCTCATGGCAAATAGACAGGTGATGTTATTTGCCGGATAAAAGTACGGAAAAATTCTGAATCGCGTAGTAAATCCTGTAGGATTAACGCTGATTTATTTTGTGACTTGTCAATTTCTACTCGCCGAACGGCGAAAAAACAGATTGATTAGGAAGCGTTTATTTAGTTGGCAGGAGGGCTTAGTTTAGTTTAATATGTATTGTTTTGCCACCATCGCCAACACTAAACTCGCAGTCACTGAACTTTGGTGCTGATAATTTAGGCCGAAAATTATTGCTGAATCCGTAGGGTTCCTTTGGAATGCCAAATAGTCGCTTGTCCATTTTTCCGTTACTGTTTTCGTCATGGAAAACGGCTATAGCATACTCGCCCGGCTCAACAGAAAATGTAGTATGGACTTGTGCGTTTTCGACATCTACCTTTTTTCCGTCTACTGGTTTTCCTTCCGGAAAATCCTTTCCGGGCCGGAATAAAGCAAAATATATGACCCCCTTCATAGCGCGAACGTTCTGTACCTCAATCGTTAAGTTAATTTTTTTTGGCGAACCTACAAGTGTAGGGTTGACCAGGGGCAAATACAGAAGCGAAAGCAAATAGAACATAAATGGGGGGTTTTTCTAAAAACGGATTTATCTTGCAATTATGATAGCCCAACCACCACCACCTTCCAAACGCTGGATTACCAAACCCTTCCCCAATTCGGCGGAGCAGCAGGCAGCTATCGAAACATTAACAAATTCGCTGGGCGTTAGTCCTTTTTTGGCTGCTTTATTGATACAGCGGAACGTGCAAACTTACGAAGAAGCCCGGACGTTTTTCCGACCTGAAATCGGACATTTGCACAACCCCTTCAAAATGAAGGACATGGATCGGGCCATTACACGGTTGCAAATGGCCCTGCTTCCCGAACGACAGGAGAAAATTCTGATCTACGGCGATTATGATGTGGATGGTACGACGTCGGTGGCCCTCGTCTATGGATTTCTGAAAAACTTTCATTCGGCGATAGATTATTACATTCCTGATCGCTACAAAGAAGGGTACGGAATTTCGCAACAGAGCGTCCTGTGGGCGGCAGAAAACGGTTTCTCGTTGATTA
>JANXVQ010000134.1 GCA_025351545.1 Spirosoma sp. | reverse complement strand
GGCGCGGCATGAAAACTCTTCAAAAAGCCACCCGACCATTTGGCGGGTTACTCTCCGCAGGACTAACGTTCAGTATTGTCTTTCAGGCGTTTGCCAGTATTTGCGTATCTATTGGTATGGCTCCGGTAACCGGACAGCCTTTGCCGCTGCTAAGTATGGGCGGCACATCGCTTATATTTACGGGTTTAGCCATTGGCATTGTTCTGAGCGTTAGCCGGGAAGAAGCCGACGAAAGTAAAATTTAATTATGAAAATCATTATCAGCGGTGGTGGCACCGGCGGCCATATCTACCCGGCCATTGCCATTGCCAACGAACTAAAGGCAATCGACCCCACAACAGAAATTCTGTTTGTTGGGGCCGAAGGTAAAATGGAGATGGAGAAAGTTCCTCGTGCTGGCTATACCATCGTAGGCTTACCTATTGTTGGTATCAAACGTGAATTGACGCTGTCAAACTTAGCCTTTCCGTTTAAATTAGGCCGAAGTTTGATTCGTGCAAGGCAAATCGTTCGCGATTTTAAGCCCGACGCTGCTGTAGGCGTGGGCGGCTATGCCAGCGGACCCCTGCTTTTGGCAGCCTCCCTAAAAGGCATACCAACCCTTATTCAGGAACAGAATTCCTACGCCGGTTTAACGAACAAAGTATTGGCTCGCTGGGCAAAACGCATTTGCGTAGCTTACCCTGGCATGGATGCGTTTTTCCCGGCTGACAAGATTAAATTGACCGGTAATCCCGTTCGTAGCGACATTCAGTTTGCCAGTCAGCAAGTGGCAGCGGGTCGAAAGCTATTCGATTTAGAAAGTAATCGCCCAACACTACTAATCATTGGTGGTAGCCAGGGAGCACGAACAATAAACGAAAGTATAGAATTGGGTCTAAAACGCTTCGTCGATGCTGGCATTCAGGTAATTTGGCAGACGGGTCCAGCCTTCATTGAGCGGGCAAGAGCCTCTGTAGCCGCAACGGGGTCAACATTAATTAAGGCTTACGATTTTATTTACGATATGGACAAAG
Organism: Spirosoma sp.; assembly: GCA_025351545.1. Taxonomy (GTDB): domain Bacteria; phylum Bacteroidota; class Bacteroidia; order Cytophagales; family Spirosomataceae; genus Spirosoma. The sequence continues at coordinate 2,621 of JANXVQ010000134.1, read as the reverse complement.
CGTATGCCGTTGCAGACTCTGTCGTGTCGCGGGCGGGAGCCTTGTCTGTATCGGAATTGTGTTTGGTAGGGCGTCCGGCTATTTTGGTTCCCTTTCCAAAAGCCGCAGAAGATCATCAAACCAAAAATGCGATGCGCTTGGTAGACAGTAACGCTGCGCTGCTTGTTAACGACCAGGCGGCCCGGGAAGAACTGGTTACGGCTGCTCTAAATTTGTTGGCAAATCCGGTTCAACAACAGCAATTGAGCCAGCAAATTAAAACGTTAGCCAAACCAAATGCCGCCCGCGATATTGCCAATGAAGTATTAAAACTAACAAAATGAGGAAATAAAGGTAGTTAAGAAAGAGAAGCTGATTATCAGCCTTCTTTCTCCGCTCCGTTCCCACCATAACGAATGACTTTAGACCAATTCAAGTACATTTATTTTCTCGGTATCGGAGGAATCGGCATGAGCGCGCTGGCGCGCTGGTTTCAGGTAAACGGCTATGCCGTGGCCGGATATGATAAAACTCAAACCATACTAACCAGTGCTCTTGAAACAGAGGGCATGGTTATTCACTTCTCAGAAGATGTTGACCAGATCCCAGCCGAGTTTAGAGCAAATCCAGCCGAAACACTGGTGATTTATACGCCTGCCGTACCCAAAACTCATGCAGAGTATATTTATTTAACCGAGCAGGGTTTTACTTTACAAAAACGCTCGCAGGTATTAGGGTTACTGGCGGGCCAAATGACTACCATTGGCATAGCCGGTACCCACGGAAAAACCACCACTTCCTCAATGGTGGCTCATATTCTGCGAGATGCTGGCGTAAACTGTGCGGCTTTTCTGGGCGGGATCACAAACAATTATGGCACTAATTTCCTGCTCAATCAACCCGCAGACGATCTTCGGTCGGTGGTGTGTGTCGTTGAAGCCGATGAGTTTGACCGCTCATTTCTGACCTTGTTTCCAACGTTTGCCATTGTAACCTCAACCGATGCCGATCATCTGGACATTTATGGGGCGCACGAGGCTGTACTTGAATCATTCGGCAAATTCGTCAGCCAGATTGAGTCCGACGGAGTGCTATTCATGAAACAGGGATTATCTTTGGCCGACAAAACAAAAGCATCAGTTCGATCATATTCATTAAAAGAAGGCGATTATTACAGCCAGAATCTGCGGATTGAACAGGCAACTTTTGTATTTGATTTAGTTTATCCGCAAGGTGTTATTGCGGATATTTATCTGACAGTTCCCGGATTTCATAATGTCGAAAATGCAGTGGCCGCTGGGGCAGTGGCGCTGGAAGTGGGCGTATCACCAGAAGCGCTCCGTTCAGCTCTAAATAGTTATCGGGGCGTTCGTCGGCGATTTGAGTATATTATCAAAACGGATGAGGTCATATTTATTGACGATTATGCTCACCACCCGGCCGAAGTTTATGCCTTTTTATCATCCGTAAAGGCGTTGTATCCCGACCGCGAGCTGACTGCCATATTTCAACCTCATTTGTTCAGCCGCACCCGCGATTTTGCCGAAGGTTTTGCCGAAAGTCTGTCTTTAGCCGACAATGTTATTTTGTTGGATATATACCCAGCCCGCGAATTACCGATGGAAGGTGTCACCTCAGAGTTAATTTTTCGGAGCGTACAATCGAAAACCAAAATAAAATGCACCAAAGATGAATTGCCCGACGTTGTGCGACAAATGAAGCCGTCTTTACTTGTAACCATTGGGGCAGGAGACATAGATCAGCTGTTAATGACACTAAAAAACATAATTAAAGACCAATAAATAAGAATATCTACGAAACAATTCATCTTATTTACAGATGTTTTCTACCTTTAAATCATCCAAAAAGTGGTTACTTGTCTTTGGGGGGCTTCTGTCTCTTTTGGGTCTCATTGCTTTTACCGAAATTCGGCATGGGCAGAAGCACGTTCGGACTGTAATTATACAGCTTGATCAGGTTGATGGCCATCGCTTTTTGACAAGAAAGGACGTAATGGGTTACTTGACCAAGGAGGGCACTGATCCTATAGTCAGCAAAGACTATGCCGAAGTTGATTTTCGGCAGCTGGAGAAACGATTGAAACAGCATGGACTAGTAAAAAATTGTCAGATTTCGCGAGACCTGAAAGGGAATATGCTTGTCGTTGTAGAACAACCTCGTCCGCTGGCAAGACTAATGGTCGCTGGTGATGGGATTCGCACAGTGTTGGGACAGTACGTAAGTGAAGAAGGACGTTTTTTTCCTATTTCCATGAATTACTCGGCCCGTGTTCCAGTTTTGACCGGAAAATATTTCGTTCAGAACCGTTCGCTGGCTAGTGAGCGAAACCAGCCATTGCTGGATTTGTTGAAACGCATCCATGATGATCCGTTCTGGCGGGCACAAATCGCCGAACTATCCGTGGATGAACAGGGGGAGGTAACCATGTGGCCGGAAATGGGTAATCATCGAATTGAATTTGGGACACCAACCGAATTGGATGCTAAATTTAGAAAGTTAAAATTAGTCTATACAGACGTTTTACCCGCCAAAGGATGGGATCGTTACAGCCGGGTGAGCGTTCAGTATCGAAACCAAATAGTTTGCGAATGACAACAACGGGCATGGACGAGAAAATTGTA
>JANXVQ010000114.1 GCA_025351545.1 Spirosoma sp. | reverse complement strand
GCAATTCGTCGGCCATTGGGTAGCTGAATGCTGCAAACACTACCCACATGCACGGAGGAATCCTGTTCGACGGGCACCTCGATTAAAAAGACAAACATATCGGGAGCTGAAAATGTGGCGAGTACTGTACCATCCTGCACGTACTCGTTTTCTTCCGCCTGTACCAATGTAACCAGGCCCGTGTCAGGGGCGCGGATGGTCAACTTGCCAATGTCTTTAAGTGTTGGATCGTTAAGGTAATTTTTGCCGCCCAGCGCGTAGGCTTCCTTGGTTTCCAGACTGAACAGGGGCGTGCCTTTTCGAAGCTGATCGCCAATTTTGATGTATACTTTAGTCACGTAGCCCGCAATGGGTGATTTAATGTCGCCACTGGTGAGGTAGTAGGTCATGCCCCGAAACGTTTTTTCTTCCCGAAACGAGTCGGCTTTTACAGTCGTCACCTCCACGGGTGTTTTGGACCGGGCAGGGGCGGGGGGTGCTGTCTGTGTACCCGTGTCGGTGGTTGAGGAGGAGCCGCAGCCTGTCAGCAACAGCGACGCGATAAGTCCGAATAAATACAGCGTTCCAGTCATACGTTGCGGCATGGATAAAGTCAATACGTTAAAAATTACGATAGTTGAATGTGTTGATGAATCGTTGCCGCTGAATCGTTAACTGGTTCAATGACAGCTTACTATTCAGGTATCGCTGCACGATGAGCAGGTAATCGATGGCCGAAATGTCGCCCCGATAGAGTCGGGTCTGGCTGATGGTCAACAGGTTTTCGACGTCCGTATTTTGCCGTTCGGTGATGCTGATCAGGTTCTGATTGACGCGTAATTGTTCGTTTACCGTTCGCAGCTGAAGATTGAAACGGTTGAGATACTGATTGCGGTAATTCCGGATGGTAAGTTGCGCTACGTCGAGTTTCTGGTATTGCAGCTTTCGCTGGTTCCCGTTGTAGATAGGCATGGTAAAATTCAACCCAAGGCTGTAGCCAAAACGCCGGGTAATCAGGTCGGAGCTAATCGCATTGGTTCCGGCATTGGCCACTATGTCCAGCGAAGGGCGATAAAAGATATCGACAACCCGGCGGTTGCGTTCGACAATAATGCTGTCATAGCGGAAGCGGAGGAAATACGGATTATCGTCCAGCGTAAAGCGAGCCTGAGGAGCCAGAGCAGGCTTTTCGAGTCGTACCAGGCCCATTTCGGGAATGTTACAAATTGTATTGAGGGTCAGAATGTCCTGTAAAAACTGCACTTTCGCTCCTTCATGATTTATCTCGCTCTGCTGCCAGTCTACCCGAAACGCCAGATAATCCGACTGGTTGAATAAGGCTTTCCGAAGTAATTCTTTCAGTACCTCGTTCTGGCGGGACAAAATCTGGTACAAATTACCGAATATGACCATCTGCTGATAATCCTGATAGGCCGTCAGGTAGAGGTCGACAATGGCTTTTTGGAGGTCGTTCCGGTTAATATGAACGGAGTTGACCAGCGAATCGCGCAGGGCAGCATTCAGGTTGTTCTGAATCCGCAGGTTCCGGCGGTAGAGCAGGTTTCTGTTGGCTTGAATCAGACCCGTATAGGCGCCCCCATTGGTTGTATTTTGATCGTAACCCCAGTTGGTTCCGGCTGGTGCGTAGAGGTACTGACCGATGGCTTGAACATAGGGTTTGTTGATGGCAACATTAATCAGGCTGTCCAGCCGATTTAGTGTAATGGAGTTGATATTATCCTTCAGCAGGGGGCTGTTTGCCAGCCCTGCGTCGAGGTAGTAGTCCAGATTTCGGTGAGTCAGGGTATCCTGTCCATAGCCGGGAAGGGCTTGAAGCAGCAACCAGATACTCATCCATATTAGCTGTTTATCTATGCGCATACGGCTTATTTAGTGGGCCTCATTACGTAATATCGGGTATTCGGCAAACTCAAGCACTTGTTTGTAGTATTGCCTGGCTTGTTTTTCCTGCCCCTGAAGGCGGGCTATTCTGGCCAAAACCAGATACGCATAGGCCCGCACGGATTCATCCCGCACTGAACTGCGGACGACTTCCTCCGCAAATGTCTGAGCGGCTGATCGCTGCCCTTTTTCCAGCGCGTAACGAGCCTTTAGCAGCGTCCCCATCTGATGGTAGACCACCTCCGAAGTCGACATCAGCTGACTGATTTCCTGCGGAATGGCCTCTAACTGGTGCGCGTTGAGGAGTGCTTCTGCGTACTTGTATCGCCAGTATGGATTGCCGGGATACTTGATAACCAGGTTTGCCAGGTACGGGAGGGCATCGGCGGGATTATTCTCATAGTCGATCAGTAAGTGCGTCAGGTAGAGAATGGCTTCCGTCCTTACCAATAGTGCTTTTTGGGTTGCGATCTGGAGTTGGCTCATTCCAAGTTTTTTATCCCCGGCCGTCATGACCCAGGCAACGGTTTTGTAGAACGGGTGAATTTCCGGATACACCTCGCGATAGAAATTGTAGAGACCGGTGGAGAGGTAAAAATCGGGGTATTGTTGCTGGAAAGCTTTGCCTTTCTGAATATACGGATAGGCGTTCCTGGCATGGCGAATAGCTGTGAATGGTTCATGCTCGTAATGACCGATCTTCGCCAGCATAGCCTCGGCGGTGAAGTATAAAAACATCGCTTCGGGCCGATCAGTCGTACTGCGGGCAGTTGCATTGCGATCAGCGCCATCACTTTTCTTTTGTGCTTTCTGCCAATCGTCGGCTTTCTGTGCGGCCAGTTCCAGTTGTTGCATGCAGCGTTGTTTTAGCTTCGCGTCGGTACGGGCGGGAAACCACTGATAAAACAAACTGACGCCCCGAAGCAAATCGAGGGACGGATGGTTGGGTGCTAATTTTGCCAGTTGAGTAAACGTAGCTTCGGCGGCAGTGAATTGATTATTATAGACTTGGTCCAGACCCGCCGTCAGCAGCGTCCGGGCAGCCGGGTTGCTGTTAATCATCGGATATTGTGCCAGTCCTTTATTTGTCACCAGGAGCAATAGAAGCCCCATGATCAGGACGTATGTGTTACAGGTTCGTATCATACCGAATGATTGCGTGCTTAGGTTATCGGGAAACTGATTTATGCCGCCCCAGTTTGCGTTTCAGCCACGGATAGACATGGTACGCCACCTCGGCCGAGAGCAGACCAATACCTGCCCCAACCAGTACGTCGGAAACCCAGTGTTTGTCGTTGACCATTCGAAAGACTCCCGTTGTGGTCGCCATCGCATACCCGCCAATGGGAATCCAGGGGCTAACGCCACCGAACTCCCGGTCCAGCAAGCCCGCTCCCGTAAAAGCCAGCGCCGTATGTCCCGATGGAAATGAATAGGAGTCGGACCCATCGGGGCGGAGTTCGTGTGTCATCTTTTTTAAGCTCAGTACCAATATCGTCGTTATGCCGTGAGCCACCAGCGCAATACCAGCCCTGTCGAGGGGAAGTGAGCGCCCTTTCACACCCGCTAGACTCAACCCGGCCCAGCCAATCATCGGCCCAAATTGCAGATAATCGTCTGCATGGGTGCGAAAATGGATTTTATCCTGAATTTCACTGCGGATGTAAAACCGGTCGAAATGACTGTTTTGATAATCAGGTGATAAGGCTAATCCAACAGGAATCAGTACGGCCGGAGCAACCCATCGGAACGTAACGGGACGCGTTGGAATCGAATCCCGGAAGGCTCGCTGGAAAACGGTATTTATCGGCTGTCCAAAGGATGCTGCCAGTGGAAGCAGCAAAAGCCAATTGATCAGCACCCAGGAGGGCAGCGACGAACCGAATCGCCGGGTTTGTTTCATTCGTTGATACTGCATAGTGTCTCTTCCCCGGTACGTGTACAGCGTAATGAGGGTGTGGTTGATACGTTCACGAAGCACAGATACGGGTAAGAAGCGTAAAATAAAGGAGAAAAACTAAAGAGAATCTGTAGTTGGGCGGGAGGAAATAGTCAACCAGGATTTAAGGCCAACTTCAAAATGTATTCAGTATTGGGCCTGTACTTTGAAAAATAATCCAACCGAAGGCACCATGAAAATCTTGCTGATTGAAGACGAACCGTCGCTGTTAGTGGCCATGCGCCACTATCTGGAGGGCGAACAGTACAACGTATCAACGGCGAATAATTTTCGTACGGCCTCGGTGAAAGTGCACGATTATGACTACGATTGTGTCGTCGTGGACATTACCCTGCCCGATGGCAACGGGTTGGCGATCGTTAAAGAGTTAAAGGATGCACACTCGCAGGCGGGAATTATTATTGTGTCGGCTAAAAATTCGTTAGACGATAAACTCACGGGCCTGGAGTTAGGTGCCGATGATTACCTGACCAAACCCTTTCATTTGCCCGAATTGAACGCCCGCATCCGGTCGTTGATGCGACGACGCCAGCATGATGGCGAAACGCAACTCGTTTTCGGGGCGATTACCCTGGTTCCTAATCGGAAACAGGTGCTGGTGGCCAATCAGTCCGTCGAGTTGACGATCAAAGAATATGAATTACTCTTGTTTCTGGTCACCAATAAAAATCGACTCCTGTCAAAATCAGTCATTGTCGAACACGTTTGGGGCGATTACATGGATGGGATCGATTCCCATGATTTCCTCTACACCCACGTTCGAAACCTGCGTCGGAAATTGCTTGACGCGGGTAGTCCGGATTACATCACAACCCGCTACGGAGCGGGCTATATTTTTACGGAAGGCGAATGAAACTGCTCCACAAAACGGCTCTCTATCTTCTTTTGGCAGCCCTGCCTATTGCGCTGGGGGGTGTTTTTTTGCTGAACGAGTATATCCATCGGGACATTTTGGATGAAATCGATGAGTTGCTGCTGAGCGAGTTCATCCAGGTAAAAGAGCAGCTTCGCCAGCATCCACCCGCAGCAACAGACCTTCCTGGTTGGGATCCGAATGTACAGATTGCCCTGACCACGACACCCGCTCAAACGGCTCCGACCTATAAAGACACGCTGGCCTACAATCATCGGGAACACGAGCCAGCGCCCGTCCGAATGCTACGTTCTACGTATGCCGTTGGAAACAAAGCCTATCGTGTAACCCTCCAACAACCCTATCTGGAATTTGATGAAATCGCTCGTGCCTTATCCGTGGGTGTTATTGTTTGTTTTCTGATTGTGGTCATGTTGCTGGTAGGGGCAGACATACTGGTTACCCGGCGTATCTGGCAACCCTTTTATGGGATCATTGGTCAGTTGCAACAGTATCGGGTCGACGGCCCGGATGAAGCTGAGTTTCCGGCCAGTAATGTGGCGGAGTTCAACTTGCTGAGCCAATCGCTCGATGTAATGAGTCGCCGAACCCGTCATCAATACGCCCAGCAGAAACAGTTTACCGATAATGCGTCACATGAGATGCAAACACCCCTAAGTGTGCTGTCCTTTGAATTAGACCTGTTGCAACAGTCGGATCGACTGGATGAAACCGACCTCGATCGAATTCAGCGGGCACAGCAGGAAATTCAGCGGCTCTCAGCCATGAACCAATCCTTACTACTATTAGCCAAGATCGGTAATCAGCAGTTTCCCCACGAAGATGCGGTTAATATTAGCGACCTGGTTACTCAGTTGCTGGATAACTATTCGGATTACGTAGCGCATCGAGGCATAACGATTAACCGAATGATTAAAGAAGAAACCTTCCGAAACATGAATAGCCAACTGGCCGAAGTACTGTTTTCGAATCTGATCAAAAACGCGATTCGACACGGGGACGCCAATAGGTCTATTTTCGTACAGGCAGGTACTAACAGCTTTACTATTACCAACGAAGGAGATCCGCTGCCCTTCCCTGAAGATCAGATTTTTGGTCGTTTTGTGCGCAATCAGGCGCTTCCTCAGTCAACCGGCCTGGGTTTAGCTCTGGTCAAAGAGATTGCTGATCAGTATGGTATGAGTGTAACCTACAAGTATGCTCCGTCAATGCGTCGACATATGGTTCAGGTCGATTTCTGATCAAGAGATGAGCTGCTAAAACTTCAATATTACTTTAGAATTGAGCGGTAGGTTTGACCCATAAACTAAACCAGTAGAAACAAATGTATACTTTATTAATCAGTGGTCTGATCCTGTTCACGTCAACACATGTTGCTTCGGTTGCGCTGACTAACTATGTAGTTGGTCCCAAATCTGCCGTTGTTATGGTTGCTATTGATGTGCCAGCGGCTGCCAAAGCTACCATTGCCCGGCTGTATCCAGGTGTGAAGGGCGTGAAGTGGGAGAAAGAGGACGGAAATTTTGAAGCGGGTCTGAAACACAATGGCAAAGAGTTATCGCTGGTCATCGACGCCAAAGGTAATGTACTTGAAACGGAAACCACCCTTGCCGAATCGGCGCTGCCCGCTTCGGTGAAAGCGTACATCGCCAAGCATCACGCAGGAAAGAAAATTAAGGAAGCGGCTGAAATCGTAGATGCCAAAGGTAAAAAAACCTACGAAGCGGAAGTCGGCGGTAAAGACCTGATTTTCGATGAAAAAGGGCAGTTTATCAAGTGAGTAAAGTAGTTGAGTGAAGTTGTGGTCAGCTTATTGGTGCCAATAAGTTGACCACAACTTTTTATTCAACCAACCATTAGGGCCATTCAACCAATTATAAAAGGCATTTGGCACGTTTGTTTTCTATTCATCAAGAGCCAGTGGCAAGTTTGCTCTATCTGGCAACATTCAATTTCTCAATCTTTACGTTATGTGGCTTAAAACTACTGGCTTTCTTTTATTTTTGACTACAGGGGTCGCCCTGGCACAAATACCAGTCAGCGTCCCGGCTCAATCCAACCAGCCATCCTCAACGACCATTGGCATAGAGGAAATTTCCCCGAAGGGCAACGCAAAAATTTCGGGCTACGTAGTCGATTCTACGTTAACAAAAGCCGTTGAATATGCTAATATATCGGTCTATAATACAGCCACGGATAAACTCGTTGATGGCACCGTTGCCGACGATAAGGGTAAATTTAGCCTTAAACTTACCGCTCCCGGTACGTACAGATTGCTGATTTCCTTTTTGGGCTACACCGCCAAAACGGTTGACAATGTAGTACTGTCGAAAGGTCAGGCGAAAGATATGGGGGTTATTCGACTCAGCGCCCGCACCCGCACGCTCAATGAAGTGACCGTTGCGGGCAAGAAAGCGCTTGTGGAAGACAAAGTTGACCGGCTAGTCTACAATGCCGATGTTGATTTGGCCGCTAAAGGCGGTGACGCGACGGATATTCTCAAAAAAGTGCCCATGCTGTCGGTGGATTTGGCGGGTAATGTATCCTTGCAGGGCAGTTCCAATGTGCGGGTGCTAATCAATAACAAACCTTCGTCTATTCTGGCAGGTAATCTGGCGGATGCCCTGCGGCAGATTCCAGCGGATTTAATTAAAACAGTGGAAGTAATTACCTCGCCTTCGGCTAAATATGATGCGGAAGGAAGTGGCGGGATTATCAACATCATCACCAAGAAAAATACGTTGCAGGGATTACACCTCGATGTAGACGGGGGTGTGGGTAATCGGGCCTCAACCCTGGGCGTGAATGGTAGTTTCAGAAAGGGTAAACTGGGGGTAAACCTGAACGGGAATGGCCGCGGTGTATATAATAAGTCCGCTTCGGATTTGAATCAGACGACTTTTCTGGGAGAATCCA
>JANXVQ010000110.1 GCA_025351545.1 Spirosoma sp. | reverse complement strand
GATTAGAATCGAAAAGCCACCGATAACCCAACCGGCAAGTGTCAGCATGGTAAAGATACCGCTAATGGCCTGGGCGATGGCTTCGGGGCGATTGATGGCGAAGTTGTCGTCCTGTGCCGGACGTAAGCCGCGCCGGGTACGCATTATCCCTCTAATTTCACTTTCCAGTTCGAGCAGACCCTGATCAGAATCGTATCCCTTAACGGCCAGACTAATGTTGGGATTAAGGGAGTGAAACATTTTGGCAAACGATCCGTATGGAATGATGCATTTGATGTCGGGGTTGCCGCCCATGTTTATAATGCTTTCTCCTTTTTTGCGCTGAACACCAATAATTGAAAAGTTCAGCCCATTGATTTTAAACGACTTACCAACCGGATCTTGATCAGGAAACAAATTTTCGGCTACGTCGGAGCCAATGAGGGCTACATTCCGGGCCACATCAATTTCCTGCTGAGTAAAATAACGCCCATTTTCGACCGGAACATCCGAAATTTTATTGTAATCCATCGTTGTTCCCTGAATGAGCGAGGCCATGCTGTTATTGCCATTTTTTACCGTAATCCGACCTTTAAACGCCATAACGGCTACTGCCTGAGCATTTTCGAGTTGTTCGTTCAGTAAACGGTATTCTTTATAAGTCGGTACAGGGCGTTGAAAATACTTCCACCACTGATTTTGACCGTCAAAAATCCAGGGCCATTTATCTACATAGACTACTTTGTCGCCAATGAACGACAGGCTGTCTCTGATGTTTCTTTCCAGCGAATCGACCAGTGTAAAAACGGCGATAATAGCAAAAATACCTACCGTTACGCCCAACAGCGAGAGCATGGTGCGCAGGAGATTCGAGCGCAGAGCCTGCCACGCGAACCGAAAACTTTCGAAAGTTTGACGAAGAAACTTCACCTGTTTTTTTAAGCGAAAGGGTGAATGACCAAGCTGGCGAACCAGCAAAATTGGAAATATATAAACGTACAGCATAAACCATTGCCAGACAACCCCTTTCGGACAAGTACAACGCTCGGGCGGATAAGTGGCTGATTTGGGTATCGTTGGGATAACGCTATTTTTGTAACTTAACGGATAACAACCGCAATCAGTACACTGTATGAACAAACATGTCGCTCCTTATTCTTTGCTGTTTCTCTTTGCAATAGCGGTCGCGTCCTGCAAAACCCAATCGCCCATTACATCGACTACTGTTAACGTAAATCAAAGCCAGGGCGTTTATCAATACCGTGACGAAGACCCAACGGTTAAGCCTTTTTTTTCTGATCGGGCTGGCGTTACCGGGCGTAACGGTATGGTGGCATCGGCCCACCCGGAAGCCTCTGAGGTTGGTTTAGCAATTCTGAAAGCGGGAGGCAATGCGGTCGATGCGGCTGTGGCCGTGCAGTTTGCACTGGCTGTCGTATATCCGGGAGCAGGCAATATTGGCGGTGGTGGATTCATGGTGTATCGCGATAACGGTGGTAAAGCTTACACACTCGATTATCGGGAAAAAGCGCCCGGCCATGCCACACCAAATATGTATCTTGACTCATTGGGCAATGTTCGGCCGGGGTTGAGCATCAGCGGACATCTGGCTAGTGGCGTGCCGGGTTCGGTCGATGGTATGGCCGAAGCGCATAAACGATTTGGAAAATTGACGTGGGCGCAGGTGTTGCAACCCGCTGTTGATTTGGCCGGGAAAGGTTTTGCCCTTACCGAACGGGATGCCGTTGGTCTGAATCGCATCAAACCAGACTTGAATACCATTAATCCCGGCAAAGCCTACTTTCTGAAAAGTGTCATGTCAACGGACACGACTACCTGGCACAAAGGCGAATTATTGGTGCAAGCCGATCTGGCTAAAACCTTACAACGCATTCAGACGCAGGGACGTGCGGGGTTTTATGAGGGTGAGACCGCCCGGTTGCTATCCGAAGAGATGGTGCGTGGGAAAGGCATGATTACCGAAGAAGACCTGAAAAATTACCATTCCGTTTGGCGCGACCCTCTTCAGGCTAAATACAAAGAATATAACGTGATTACGATGCCGCCAACCTCCAGCGGTGGCGTTGCGTTGTTACAGATGATGCGTTTTACGGAGTCCTATCCACTTCGTCGATGGGGCTGGAATCGCGACAGTACCGTACAGGTTATGATTGAAGCCGAACGGCGCGTGTATGCCGACCGTGCCAAGTTTTTAGGGGATCCCGATTTTGTGAAGGTTCCCGTAACGCAGCTCATCAACCCCGATTACCTGCGCACGCGCTGGACCGATTTCTCCTGGGCCAAAGCAACCGACAGCCGTGCCGTGAAAGGCGGCATGATTCCAGGTTATGAGAGCCTTGAAACCACCCATTTTTCGGTGGTCGATAAAGAGGGCAACGCGGTGAGTATCACCACAACACTGAACGGTGGTTATGGTAGCCGGGTGGTAGTTGGCGGAGCGGGATTTTTCATGAATAACGAAATGGATGATTTCAGCGTGAAACCGGGTGCCCCAAATATGTATGGCCTGATTGGTAACCAGGCCAACGCCATTGCGCCCAACAAGCGGATGCTGTCGTCCATGACGCCAACTATTCTGGAAAAAGACGGGAAACTGTTTATGGTGGTTGGCACGCCGGGCGGTTCCACCATTATGACATCGGTGTATCAAACCATCCTGAACGTAATTGAACATGGCATGACTATGCAACAGTCCGTTAATGCGCTGAAATTTCATCACCAGTGGCTTCCCGATAAAACCATCTTCGAGAACGGAGCTTTCTCCGACGTGAGTATTAACGCTTTAAAAAATCGGGGCTATATTCTGGAAAAACTCAGCAACACCCTTGGTCGTATGGACTGTGTGCTGATTCGCGCTGATGGTTCCTACGAAGGCGCATCTGACCCACGGGCAGATAACACCGCAAGAGGTTATTGATAAAACGCTCTGCCCGGTTGACGTATAAATAAATCGTCAACCGGGCAGGTAGTGCAAACGAATACTGATTTGCCGTAATAGCTTACCGTAACCTTTGAATAGATAACAGCGATGACTTTAGAATCGACAATTACTTGCCCGCAATGTGGTCATCAACAAAACGAAACAATGCCCACCAACGCCTGTCAATTCTTTTATGAATGTGTAGATTGTCAAACCGTACTTAGACCTTTGTTGGGAGACTGTTGTGTGTTTTGTTCTTACGGGTCTGTCAAGTGCCCACCTATACAGCAACAACGAAACTGCTGCTCTTAACACCTTTGGCTTGATAGGCTAAAGTATATACCCGCCGATGAAACAAGGTTCTATCAAAAACGATGGTTATGCACAGGAAATTAGTATGGGTAATATAAGGTAGTCGTAAAATAAACAGATTAAAAGTAATTTGCTAACAACGTTAGCCAGGCTTCTTTTACCTTTCGTTCGGCCAGTAGTTGTTTGGCCCGAAGGTGGAGTAAATCAGGTAAATATTGACAGCCGTTTTTAGCCTCGTCAAACAACTCATTCAGTATACCGGATTCTAGGAACGCCTTCACGTCATCGGTTGTGGGCAAGGCTGAAAAACTACCTAGTTTGCCCAAATCATTCCCTGATAAAACAGCACTGTTACGAATGTCAGCGGGTATACGGTCGACGCCAATGCCTAGTTGAGGACGAGCTACTTCAAACAGAGCGTCGCCATGCGCCCGGCAATACCAGTCGGCTCCCATGCGGCCAATAAGATCAAGCTGGTGCGGATCAATAGCGCCTGTTTCGGTGAAAATGGTATCATGAAAATGGGCCATAACGACCTCACAGATAACTAAATGACCGGCCCCCGGCCCATCGCCCGATGCGATGATTTGCTTCACAATGCACTCGAACGTTGCCGGTGATTCGGCGACCCCGGCGGACGAATTATAGCGGAAGGAATGGCCGTAAATCCTGTTTTGTCAAACTCATTGATGCCCCGTTCAAACTCGGCGCTGGCCAGCGACATCTGTTCGACCATTGCGTAGTTGACAACGTTGATCACAACTTCGCCAACTTCTTCCAGATTTAGCAGCGTATGTTTTTTATGCCCATATCGGTTAATACTTGGCGCAAAAACAAGCGTTGGCGGATTGTAGCCAAAGACGTTAAAAAAGCTGAATGGACTGAGGTTAACATTGCCCTGATTGTCTATCGTGCTGGCAAATGCAATGGGTCGTGGCCCAATCGTACCGATCATAAATCGATAAAATTCAGTGGGTTGTAAGTCGGTTGGATTGACTGTTTTCATGAATGGACTTTTCCGGTTACGTCGCCCAAATCAACCCGAATACCAGCCGAAAATCCCCAGCCCTTCAGCGTCACGGTATCACCATCGGCCAAAAAGGTTCGGGATTCTGTGTGGGACAAATGAAGTGGGCGTTCTCCATTCCAGCTTAATTCGAGCAATGAACCGTAACTGCCGGAAATTGGGCCAGATATGGTGCCCGTAGCCAATACATCACCAATACGCAGATTACAGCCCCCAACCGTATGATGCGCAATCATTTGAGCGAAACTCCAGTAGAGATACCGGGCATTTGTGCGACTAATACAAATATCTTCGCCATCGAATGTCTGCAACCAAACAGCCAATTCAATATCGAAACTGCCAGGTTTATTGTTTTTCAAGTAAGGCATAGGACTTGGTTCCTGTTCCATGCCAGCGATGCGAAATGGTGCCAGCTCATCGAACGGCAACACCCAGGCCGACATACTAGACGCAAAATTTTTGCCTAGAAATGGCCCCAATGGCTGATATTCCCACCGCTGAATATCGCGTGCTGACCAGTCATTGAACAGGGCAATTCCAAAAATGTAGTCTTCAGCTTCGTCAACCGGAATGGGTTCGCCCAACGGGTTATTTTTACCGATAATCAGAGCCAGTTCCAATTCGAAATCCAGCGCATTTGTTGGGCCGAATACGGGCTGTTTATCTGCTCCCGGAAATTGCCCATTCGGTCGGCGAATTGGTGTTCCCGACACGACGATAGATGATGCGCGGCCATGATACGCCACGGGCAAATGTCTATAGTTAGCAAGCAGCGGATCGCCATTTGGCCGAAACATGCGCCCTACGTTTTCGGCATGGTGAATGCCCGCGTAGAAATCGGTGTAGTCGCCAATGCGTACGGGAAGGTGCATCTGTGTACGCGACTCATGAATAAAAACCTGATCGTGAATGCCCGAAAAAGCAGTAGACCCACTGTCTACTAACTCCTTGATTTGTTGGTGAATGGCCTGGTGCGCTGGTTTACCAAGGGCAATAAAATCGTTTAGAACAGATTGGGAAAATACACTAGAATCAATAGAGAGGTCATCGAAATAGCCTAATAAACTCACCACTTCGAGATCGAGAATGTGGTCGCCGTGTTTCCACCCTACACGGGCGTTAGAATTTCCGTAACTGAAAATGCCGTACATGAGGTAACGCGGCCGAACCGCCGTTGCAGTAGAAATCTACGTTAATAAAGAATACTGGTGGAGTTCGCTATGCTTTACTCACTAATATTGCTGTAAATCGAGTCCATAATGCGAACAAAATGCTGATAATCATCGTCGCTCAGATCACCCCAGCCTTTGCGTCGCATCGCCGAAACAACCGGTAAAACTTCGCCATATTTGGCCTCACCAGCTTCGGTCAGATACACCAGAAATTTACGTCGGTCGGTATCGGCCATTCGCCGTTCAGTTAACCCTTTCTGGCTGAGCAAGTCAATAATTCGCGTAACTGTCGGGGCGTCTTTCGTGGTCATTTCCGAAATGGTGTTCTGACTGATACCGGGATTTCGGTAGAGGTGATCAATGACCACCCACTGATCAACAGTTAAGTCGAAGCCCGCGTCCGTAAACTGTTTTTGGAGGGCATTGCGGATTTTCTTGATCGTGGTATCAATCTTGAAAAAATAGGCACGCGTATCGGATGGATGCGTCATTGTCAGTAATCAGAATCGGTTAACTGACAAAATTAGCCAATCTAGCTGACTAATAAGGCCTCCAGCGTTTCTTCAATCTGTGGCATGGACTGATACAGTTGTTCATAGGAATCAATGACGAAATACTGCTCCTGAAAATGGTCAATAATGTAGGGCGTTTTCAGTAGTACCTCGACATTATACGGCACGCGTTTCGGCTTATTACTGAACAAACTGTAAGTCGTTTCGCCAACAGACGACAAAATGCCTCCGCCATAAATTCGCAAGTGATCGCCTTCCTGAATTAGTCCAAACTCAACCGTGTACCAATACAGGCGCGAAATCATGGCAATGGCTTCCTCGCTGTCGATATGACGCAAAGCCACTTGACTCAATGAAATCAAAAAGTCGCAGAAAGCCTGATTCGACAGCATGGGAACATGCCCGAAGGTGTCGTGAAACATATCCGGCTCCGGTAAATAGTCCAGTTGATCGCGCCGACGCAGCCAGGTCGTAGCCGGAAAATGCCGATTGGCCATCAACCCGAAAAAATCACGGTTTGGAATCAAGCCATTGACGGCATGAACCTGCCAGCCTGTTAGCCGCTGCAAATGCGGATTCAAATCCTGCTCGAAATCAGGAATACGGTCGGCTTGGAAACCCGTTGCCACGATTCCGTCGAGGTATGCCTGACTGGCTTTTCCCGGCAACTGCGCCATTTGCCGCTCGAACAAAAGTTGCCACACAACCTGATCGTCGGGCGTGTATATTGAATAAGTTTGTTTCATGATTAAAAGGGCGAAAGAGTGAAAGGTGAAAGAGCGAAAAAGTGGGCCGGTGAAGATTGATGCGTCAGCCGCTCTTTCACTCTTTCACTTACAATGTTCCTCGCAATGCCTGCTCGCGTTCTATGGCTTCAAACAAGGCTTTGAAATTACCTTTCCCGAACGAACGGGCACCTTTGCGCTGAATAATCTCAAAAAACAAGGTCGGACGAGGGCAAATTGGCTTGGTAAAAATCTGGAGCAAGTAGCCTTCGTCGTCGCGATCTACCAGAATTCCGAGTGACCGCAGCATGTCTATTTCCTCATCAATTTTTCCGATCCGGTCAGATAGATTTTCATAATACGTAGTTGGAACGGTCAGAAACTCGACACCCCGGTCGCGGAGAGCCAATACAGTTTCCACAATATGATCGGTTGCTACCGCAATATGTTGAATACCCGGCCCACCGTAAAAGTCCAGATACTCTTCAATCTGCGACTTTTTCTTGCCTTCGGCGGGCTCGTTAATGGGAAACTTCACGCGGCCATTGCCGTTGCTCATGACCTTACTCATCAGCGCCGTGTAGTCGGTTGATATGTCTTTGTCGTCAAAAGAAACAAGCTGCTGAAAACCCATTACATCGTGGTAAAAGGTCATCCATTGGTTCATTTCGTGCCAACCTACGTTACCAACCATGTGGTCTACGTATTTCAGACCCACACCGGCCGGGTGATAAGTTGGTGACCAGGGCTCATAACCCGGCAGGAAAACACCTTCATAACCAGTACGTTCTACAAAAACGTGAACTGTGTCGCCGTAGGTGTAAATACCCGACCGCACCACATAGCCGTGTTCATCCTGTTCCCGTTTGGGCTCCATATACGGTGTTGCACCCCGGCTAATGGTTTCGTCGAATGCTCGTCTGGCATCGTCAACCCACAATGCCACCACCCGAACGCCGTCGCCGTGCTGGTCGAGGTGGCGGCCAATGTCAGTATCGCCATGTAGCGGTGATGTCAGTACGAGCCGGATTTTATCCTGTTGCACGACATACGATTCACGGTCTCGTAAACCCGTCGATAAGCCTGCATGCGCTACTGGCTGGAAGCCAAACGCTGTTTGGAAATAGTGCGCCGACTGCCGGGCATTTCCTACGTATAATTCAATATAGTCTGTGCCATTAAGCGGAAGGAAATCTTCAGTCGCAGATTCGGCACCGATGGGTTGTTTTAATTCGAGAGTTTCCATTTTATGTTCGTTGATGTTTTGTGTGTAGCGTAGGTTTTCAGCCGCAATGAACCGGCAGACCGTCCGCGTTACCTTAGTCTAACCAGGATTTGTAATATTTTCCATCGTCAATGGCTACTGCCTGTTCGGTCAGCATTAGTGGCCGGAAGGTGTCTACCATGACCGCGTATTCCTGCGTTTCTTTCTTGCCAATACTTCGTTCCATAGCGCCCGGTGCTGGCCCGTGCGGAATACCACCGGGGTGCAAGGTGATATGACCGGGAGCAATATCATTACGGCTCATAAAATCGCCATCGACGTAATAAATAACCTCGTCGGAGTCGATATTCGAGTGATTATAAGGAGCAGGAATTGCTTGTGGATGGTAGTCGTACAGGCGTGGTACAAACGAGCAAACCACAAACGAATCGGCCTGAAATGTTTGATGCACTGTGGGCGGCTGATGCACCCGGCCCGTTATCGGCTCAAAGTTGAAAATCGAAAATCCGTAGGGATAATTGTAACCATCCCAACCAACTACATCGAACGGGTGCGACACATAGACGAGCGAATGCAAGGCGCCCTGTTTTTTGATTTTTAGTAGAAAATCGCCGGTTTTATCGTGGGTTTCGAGATCTCTCGGACGAATAATGTCGCGTTCGCAGAAGGGCGAATGTTCGAGTAATTGCCCGAACTGGTTACGATACCGTTTGGGTGTGTAGATCGGGGAATGCGACTCAACGTACAGGAGCCGATTATCTGCTGAGTCAAATTCGATCTGGTAAATTACGCCACGCGGAATGATCAGATAATCGCCATACTGAAAAGGAATTGTTCCGAACAGTGTTCGAAGTCTGCCCGAACCGCGATGCACAAACAGAAGTTCATCAGCATCGGCATTCTTATAGAAATAGCTTGTCAGCGATTGGCGTGGGGCCGCCAGTCCGAAAATCAACTCGTTGTTTACCAGAAGGGGCACCCGGCTATCCAGGAAATCATCGGCTGGTTCAATCGCAAAACCAAGCAATTTTCGCGATAGTATGTTCTTCTGCAGAGCCAGTTTCGGCGTCATGTCCACACTGTCCAGCACCTCGCGCACCATTGTTGGTCGGTGAACATGGTATAGCAAAGACGACATACCCTCGAAGCCAATTGTCCCGAACAGCTGTTCATAATAAAACGGGTGGGCAACCGCATCGCTATGGCTACCTGCTTCGCCGTTTCCATCAACTGGCTTTGCAAACTGCGTGTGGCGTTTGGGCGGAATTTGGCCGATTGTGTGATAAAATGGCATGTTATCGAGGTAGCCGATTCAGCAAATAACCTGATGATTAGCTCACTGAAAGCAGCTCATTAATGATGATTTATATTCATTGTTAAGACAACTATTGTTTAGCATACAATTATAACGACAACTATTGAAAATTGTATATTGTTGAGAATTTTTTTTATTAAAAAGAGTATTGGACTTTCTTATGAGTGAGGTCAGATTCTCGAATCTGACCTATGAGGTTTTTTGAAACTGAACAAAACGAGGTTTTGAGAAACCGACTTCACTCAAGTATATTGATTATCAATGTATTGAATAATATAAGAAAGCCCTGATAAGGCGTATAAGCGATTCTGCATTCTTTAACTCCGCTTAGAATAGTAAAGCCCACCCCCTTTTTTTAATTTTGAGCGGGCAACGTTTGCTGTAACTAATAACTGTTTAACGCACCGGCCTTCCGGTGGTATCTAAAATGCAACCTACCCTTTTGATTTTGGCAGCCGGTATGGGCAGCCGCTATGGTGGTGTTAAACAACTCGACCACTTTGGTCCGAATGGTGAAACTATTATAGATTATTCACTTTTCGACGCTATCCGGGCTGGCTTTGGAAAGGTTGTGTTTATCATTCGAGAAGAACTTCGCCAGGATTTTGAGGAAGTTTTTGCCGAGAAATTAGCGGGTAAAATCGAGGTAGATTATGCCATTCAGGCCCTGGATTCATACGTGCCGGAGGAGTTGGGTGCAGTGACGAGGACCAAACCCTGGGGTACGGGCCACGCCATGCTGTGTGCCAAAACGCATACGCATACGCCCTTTGCGGTCATCAATGCCGATGATTTTTATGGATTGGAGGCCTTTCAGCTAATTAGCGATTTCCTGAAAACCGACACTAACGATCAACTTCATGCAATGGTTGGCTATGAGGTGAAAAATACTCTGTCGGAGAATGGCTCGGTATCAAGGGGAGTTTGCGAAGTGGCCGAAAATGGGAATCTCACATCGGTCATTGAGCGCACGAAAATTTATGAGCAGGAGACTGGCTCAGGCGAAAAGAAAATCGTATTTGAAGAAGCGGATAACGTAACACCATTAGCACCCGACACGCCCGTTTCGATGAATTTCTGGGGTTTCAAACCGAGTGTGTTTCCGCTGGTGCAGCATCAGTTTGAGAGCTATGCTATGGCTAACATTAATTCGCCAAAGGCTGAGTTTTATATCCCAACCGTTATGACCAATCTGATTCAGACAGACACGGGCCATTGCAAAGTGTTTCGCAGTCGCTCGGCCTGGTTTGGCGTAACTTACCCCGATGATAAACCAACCGTACAGACTGCCTTAAAAAAACTGCATGACGAAGGGGCATACCCTAACAAATTGTGGTAAATGTCATAAAAATGGCTCTCCCAGCGGGGGAGTCATTTTAATTGCCATTTCAGTCAGAACTAGTTGATTTGATAAAGGAGTTAGTTCGCAAAGTGAACCAACTCCTTTTGTACATTATATGGGTTTATTTCTTTGTTACCCGAACGGCAATCCGGCGGTTTTCGGCCCGGCCTGCTTCGGTATCGTTCGGCGCTGTTGGATGCTCAGGACCATAGCCTTCAGCTTCCAGTCGCGACTTGGAAATGCCTAGTTGTGTTAACTCCGCCATAACGGCATCGGCTCTTTCCTGCGATAGTTTCCTGTTGATTTCTGCACTGCCTGTATTATCTGTATAGCCGCCAATTTTAATGTTCACGGCGGGGAACGCCTTCAGAATTTCGGCAATGTTTTTTACTTCCTCTTTCGAGTCTGGTTTCAGCGTTGCCTTGCCTGTATCGAACAATAACCGACCGAAGTTGAACCAGGTCGTTTTATCAACCGGACGACTTTTATCCTCAATAAACTTCACCAGATTATTTTCAATGCCGTTTTCGGGAATGTCCAACTCATAGCCAGATGGCAGTTTACGTTTGAAAAACGCGCCTAACTTCGCTGTTACATCGTTCAGTGTATTGCCTGCCGAATCGACTGTTGCCTCCACTTTACTACCTGCGGAGTCGGCTGCTGTACTCACATCTGTAGCTACCTTGTCGACGGTGGTACTAACGCTATCGGCTGTGCTTTTCATGGTTTCCTTGCCATCATTGCGGCACGAACGCACGAAATAAAACAGCCCGATAGCCCCTATTAAAAGGAGTACCCAGGGTAGCCAGCGGTTACCGCTCCCCGACAAATTGTCGTCAGTATCAGTATACGTTGGTACTGGTGCCGGACGACCAAGAGACGGTGCGTCTGTAGATACTGTCGTAACACGCGTAATGGGAGCTGGTATAGCAGCCGCAGCACCACTTACTTGACTGCCTAACCCGCCGGGAAAACTCAAACCCGGAATGCTAGTCAGCAACGAAGCAAAGCCCGATGGAACAGATGATTGGCCAGCCGCTACCTGACTACTAATGAGGCCACTCAAGCCAGATATGCCTGTGCCAGCGTCAACTAGTTTTTTACCTAAAACACTTAACAAAAGTGGTCCGGCAATACTCATAAGCGATGAGGCCGATGATTTTTTGATGCTACTATATGACGCAAGAGCACCCGCTATAGGCCCGACTTTATCACCAAACAAACTCTCGATAATGCTAGTCCCCACTGATAGTAAGCTGCTGGTCTGTAGACCATTAGCCAGCATATCATTTAAATGGTTCGACATGCCTCCGATTGGCGTAATTACATCGCCTGCCGCGCGGTTAGGCGCCATCACTTCGCCTATCATATCCATGATGGAACCAGGCCCACCCGGCTCCACCGATTTGTGTACCAGGCCACTCAAAATAGCGGGCAATGCACCGTCAAAGGCTTTCTGAATGTTTTGCTGGTTTTCATCAAGCATCTTACTAACCTGACTGACGACATTGTCGCTTAGGTAACTCTTTGCTAAATCCAACAGGGTTTCTGCCATAAGAACATGATCATTTAAAAGTTAATAGAGCGCATAGACATAATATCTCTTTGCTTTTCTGGAACATGGGCTGAATGCAAAAGTTTAAAGAAAAGTAATGGCAAGGATGTCCGGTAGATCTTTCGTGATTCGGCTATGCGCACCCTGAAATTGAGATAGGTTGTTAGACGCCCTACACTTTTTGGTCACGGCTGAGTGAAAGAAACTTAGTAAAGGCCGAAGATTACGTCAGAAAAGCTACTATAATAGTTTACTCAAATGCCATTTCCATGTTCTTGAAACAGTGACTTAGTTTCCGGCGCTATCTAGCTAACAGTCAAAAAAATAAGTCCCCGTTATGATCGACTTATCGAACAATAGCGGGGACTTATTGACGTAGGATCAAGGATTTAGTTGCGCCTATACTCAGGAAATTTCTCTATAACTCGCCTGGCCCTTCTGTCAATTGAGCGACAATTAAAACGAAGTTACTAATGATCGAATAGCCGGGCTGCACTACTGAAGAACAGGATGTTTTTTATGCCATTGCGTGGCATCCTGATAAGCTTTTGCCACGGCTAATAGCTTTCCTTCTTCAAACAACTGACCCATAAATGTAATACTGGTGGGCATATTTTGTTTGGTAAACCCATTAGGCAACACCACGCACGGGTGGCCCGTAAGGTTCGTAATCGTAAGGTTACCACCTGCATAAGCCGGCGATACATACACGTCGATTTTAGTCGCTTCAAGTTGTGCGGCCATCTCATTAATGAGCTTGGTACGAGCGCGGTTGGCCTGTATATACTCAACAGCCGGTACAAATCGCGATGAACGAAAGGCATTTGGCCAGGCACCTTTTCCCTGTCTCACCATCTGATCATCACGACCCGAACGCGTTAACTCATCGAATGATGCGGCAGCCTCGACACCCAGCAAAAACGAAATTCTGTTTGCTGGCACACTCGTGGGTAAATCAAAGGGCACCAGTTCGGCTCCCAGAATACGCAGCGTCTGGAGAGTGAGCGAGTCATTGGCTCGGTTGGGATAGTTACTTTCAAATCCTTTTTTTACATAGCCAATCCGAACACCTTTCAAAGATAGCATCGGTGCATATCGGAACGGAGCAGCCATAACAGTTGGGTCATGACCATCGGGCCCATAAATGGCGTTGAAAACCAGCGCACAATCCTCAACCGATCGGGTAATGGGGCCAATTTTGTCCATACTCCAGCTCAGGGCCATAGCGCCATGACGGCTTACCCGCCCGAACGTCGGGCGAAGGCCGGTGGTGCCACAAATTGTTGAGGGCGAGACGATTGACCCCATTGTTTCGGTGCCAATGGCAAAGGGTAGTAAACCCGCCGATACACTCGATGCCGACCCCGCCGACGAGCCGCTGGAGCCAGTAGCCGGATTCCACGGATTGCGCGTCATATCGCCAAACCAGACGTCGCCCATCGCTAACTCACCTAACGTCATTTTTGCACATAGTACCGCCCCGGCTTCTTCGAGTTTTCGAATGACTGTAGCGTCCATGTTAATCGTTTGATCTTTGTAAGGCACTGATCCCCAAGTTGTTTTGTATCCTTTCCTGGCTAATAAGTCTTTGGCACCGTAGGGGATACCATGTAGTGGTCCCCGGTATTTTCCCGCCTTTAGCTCAGCATCGGCGCGTTTGGCCTGACTCAGCGCTAATTCGTCGGTAAGGGTAATAACACAGTGCAATTTGGGGTCGTACGTTTTAAGTCGATTGAGGAAAAACTGCGTTAACTCGACGGATGATATCTGTTTTGTCCGAATCAATTCGCCTAACTGCCTCACCGTGTAATACGCCAGTTCATCCCGGTTTTTTGGCAGCGTAATCTTGTCCGACGCCGACGCTTTAAACGATGATGGCCCGGTAGGCATGTTAAATCCTGCCGGAAGGGGATTAAAGTACAGAGCTGGAGCAACATCGTTAGGTAAATCAATCTTGCGCAGAGCCTCATAATTAGTACGGGCGTTGTTAAGATTGCCGAGCATTGAATCGCGCTCAGCCGGGGTAAATTCGAGTCCGAATATTTGAGATGCAGCCTCGACAATATCAGTCGTTAAGGGCTTTTTTGGATCGTCGTTGGTGATAAATGCACCGAGTAAAAAGCTGCCTGCGCAGGCAATCAGTAGTATAAAACCTTGTTTCATTCGATTGGACTATTGATGAGTGATAGCCCAAATTACAGCAGTATGGGCATTAAATAGCCGCTTGCTGTAAAAAAAACTCATGCAATCGAATTACCTGCGGTATTACTAACTGACTTTCGCTATTTTCGATTACATAGTCGGCGATAAGAAAGCGCTCTTCGTCGCTCACCTGACGGTCGATAATGTTCTGGATTTCTACTTCGGAACGTTGTGGATCGCGCTTGCGAATACGCTCAATACGCAAAACCACGGGTGCCTGTACAACAATTACTTTATCGAGCAAATTACCCGCCGTTGGGTCACCTGCGCGCTTCATTATGGCTGCTTCTTTTATGACATAGGGCTTGTCGAGATGTTGATTGACCCAAGCCGCCGTATCGGCGAATACCCTTGGATGAATAACGGCGTTGAGTGCGGCCAGAAGTTCAGGATTTGCAAATACCTGTGAGGCTACCCAGCTTCGATTGTAACGGCCTGATGTCGGCCCGTCGGTCTGGTCGTAAGCGTTTGGACCCAGAACCCGCCTGATGTCGGCTTTTAAAATGGGGTCATGTTCAGTAAGCCATTTTGCTCGTTCGTCGGCCTCATATACAGGAATACTCAGTGCTCGAAATACCTTACAGACAATACTTTTGCCCGAACCAATACCGCCCGTTACACCAATCTGGAGGGGAGTTTTCATGCGGTTTTGACAAAATGAATAGTTTGCTTTATTAGTTCGGTGGTAGGGGCGACAACAATTCACCGACTTCAAAACTGACCGCTACCCGGTCGGCACTGGTGTGCAAGAGCGGATGGCGCAGTTGATTCAGCGGAATCTCTTCATCGTAATTATCAATAATCCGTTTGCGTGCTATTTTTATTACTAAAGTATCCGGGAGGCCACGTACCAACTTTGCCGGTCCATCTACCTGAATGGTGCCAGGTGTCAGATTTATGACACTCGACACCATAAATCGGGGAGCCAGATTGATATGTAAACTGTCGACAACAAGGCGAATAGTTTTAGTCATATGCCGATCGAAACTCATAGCGAGTGTGTCGGCAACGACATAGTTAATGTGGAGTTTTTTAACGTTTTCAGCCAGAGCGGCTGTCAGAGAGGCCGTATTGATAGCTGTTGCCCGCAATGGGTCCGTAACAATATAATCTATGGGATCAATTCGGAAAGGTAACCACGAGTGACGTAGTAACCCCCAGCCATCGCTCGA
>JANXVQ010000092.1 GCA_025351545.1 Spirosoma sp. | reverse complement strand
GCATCCGTTGGGGCTACTTGCGCAACGGTATCGAGAACCGGACGCATAGCACTGCCAATGATTGACTGATTGATGAAACTACTTTTTTTATCTTTTCCTTTTGGTAGTTCGTCCTTTTCTTCCCCTCCCTGCTTTCGGCCTTCAACGGCTCCGCGAATAGTGTCTAAAAACTTATCGTTCTGCCAGGGTTTCAACACAAAATCGACCGCTCCGGCTTTAATAGCCCGCACGGCCATTTCAACATCGCCATACGCGGTGAAGAGAATTACCCGCGCCTTGGGGTCGATGTCTAAAATGCGATCCAGCCAGGCAAATCCCTCGCGTCCACTGCTCACATCGCGCTGAAAATTCATGTCGAGCACAATGGCATCGTAGCGATTGTTGTTGAGTAGAAATGGCAGTTTTTCGGGATTTTTCTCGATATCTATTGCTCCGACGTGTCGTTTGAGCAACAACCGGGCGGCTAGCAATACGTCGGGATCATCATCGACGAGTAAGAGTTTAGCATCTTGCATATACCAAAGATAGAAGGCAGAACGATTTGTTGCACGTGGGTACTGATTCAGCCAACGAATTACGGTTTTCTTACGTACTTTGACCCTTCAAAAGTCGTTAAGCGGTCATTATTGTCAGTAGGTGGTTACTGCTCC
This sequence comes from Spirosoma sp., assembly GCA_025351545.1. GTDB lineage: Bacteria > Bacteroidota > Bacteroidia > Cytophagales > Spirosomataceae > Spirosoma. The sequence continues at coordinate 8,315 of JANXVQ010000092.1, read as the reverse complement.
GGGTCGCCGGTTGCCGGTATGGTTAGTGGCTGCCATTCGATACCTGAACCTGACAGATGACACTGAATGACGACCGCGCTGGCGGCATCAATGACAACAAATGACTGATAAGTATCCTCCCTTCAATGACCGCTGGTTTTATACCCTACTTGCGGTGGGTGTATTTCTGAATGCCACCGGCTTGTTCCCTCCCATCATGGAACTCGATGGGGCCTTGTATGCCTGCATTGCCAAACAGATGGCCCAAACCGGTGATTTTGTGAACCTTTACGCGGTTGGCAGCGACTGGCTCGACAAGCCCCATTTCCCGTTCTGGGTCATTGCTACGAGCTACCGGATTTTCGGCGTCAACACCTTTGCCTATAAATTTCCGGCACTGCTGTTTTTTCTCGGCAGCGCAATTTATACCTATCAGTTTGCCCGGCTAACCTACTCAAAAACAGTTGCACAAGTGGCCACATTAGTGCTCCTGACAGCATTTCACGGGGTATTATCCAACAGCGATGTACGGGCCGAACCGTACCTGATGCCGCTCATTATCGGACCAGTATATCATTTTTATCGGGTCTTTCTGGGCAATAAAACTGGCCTGCAGCCAAATTTTAGCCCGTCTAAAAGCCCGCTGCATTTATTCATCGGTTCACTCCTGACCGGATGTGCTTTGATGACAAAAGGCGTCTTTGTGCTTATCCCAATTGGGGGCGGTTTAGTACTGCACTGGCTTTTAACCGGGCACTGGCGGGAGTTGCTCAAGATACGCTGGTACGTGGCCGTTGCCTTGTCATTTGCCTGCACACTTCCCGAAATTTACTGTCTATATCAACAATTCGATGTACACCCGGAAAAAGTCATTTTCGGGCAATCGGGGGTTTCGGGGGTTCGGTTTTTCTTCTGGGACAGCCAGTTTGGGCGATTCTTTAACACGGGGCCAATTAAAGGAGAAGGTGACAAATTATTTTTCGTCCATACGCTGCTTTGGGCGTTTTTACCCTGGTCATTACCGCTTTACATAGGCATTGGAAAGGCATTGACGGGCCTGATTAAACGACAGAATCCACTGCCTGAATACGTTTCGCTTGGTTCCGGTCTGCTGACCTTCGCCTTGTTTTCGCTATCCGGGTTTCAATTACCTCATTATCTAAACATCGTTTTTCCTTTCTACGCCATCCTGACAGCGCAGTTTTTAGTGGGCTTAAAACCGATTAACCTTCGCCGGTGGACTATCGGGCAAACAGTTATTGGGTTAGCGATTGCCGGAATAGCGATTGCCCTGTTGCTGCTGGTTCAGCCGGAAAATTTAGTTGGGGCAGTCGTTTGGGTAGTCATTATTACGCTGGCTACGCTCACTATTTTCCGGCAGAACAATCTCCTGTCATTATCGGGCCGGATGGTGGGATCAATGCTGGTTCTGACCGGTACGCTCAATCTATTTTTATACCCAACTTTTCTGCACTATCAGGCTGGCATGGCAACGGCTCGTTACGTAAATACAGACCCTAAACTGGCAAAACGACCAACGGTTTTATATGAACCGGGTACGGGTGTTGGGGGCGGAAGTTTCTGGACGTATGAATTTTACGCCAATGCCCCTACAGTTTATGCACGTACTGATTCGGCAATGCGGGTTCACCTCAGGAAAGGTCCCGGTCAGGTATTCACGACGGGCCTTTATGCCGACTCGTTGGCCATGCGCGGATTCCAGGTTAGGCGGCTGGCCATGTTCCCCTATTACCACGTTAGCCAGTTGACGTACCCATTTTTAAATCCTGCCACCCGCTCCCAAACGTTATTGCCTTATGTTCTGGCTGAAGTCAGTCAATAAGCGAAGGCGAAAATTCGGGAATTACAGCGCCAAAAACGGACAATTTGCGTCCGAAAGCGGACACGAAATTAGCCTGATTATAGGCTAAATTACTGAAAATCAGAACACCACTCCGATTGGCATGACTATTGGCATACTGCTTTGAGCGAATGAGTTCAGAGCCAATACGTATTGCAACAGCAGACCGTTTTCGCTCTTTTACCGCTCCGGCGGCCCAGTCTTTCCCTCATCCGTCTGTTAAACTAATGGATCGCGTATTACCTAAACGTTTCTGGACAACCCAACGCATGGCTATTTTTGGCGGTAGCACGTTGGTAATAAGCTTGCTAGCTTACACATTCTTCTTCGCTGACCGTCGATCGAAGCTCAATGTCGAAAAAGACAAAATAACCATATCGAGCGTTGCAACGGGGCCTTTTGAGGATTTCATTGCGGTAACGGGCGTTGTACAACCTCTGAAAACTATCCGGTTAGATGCCATTGAAGGAGGTTATGTAACCCAAAAACTAGTTGAAGGCGGCAACACGGTAAAGCAGGGCGAGGTTTTACTGAAACTCGAAAACCAGAGTCTGAAACTGAGCTTTTTACAGTCGGAAACAGAGGCAAACCGACTCGTGAATGATCTGCAAAATACCCGCCAACGGATACAGATCGAACGATTTACGCTGCGTAAAACCCTGGCTGATGTAGATGCCCAGATTTCACAGACGAAAGACACCTACGAGCGTCAGGAGAAGTTGTACATAGATAAAGTCGTGTCGGAAGAAGACTATCTGAAAGCGAAACGCGCTTACGAACGACTAACATCCCAGCGTGCCATCGAAATCGAAACGCAGAAATATCAAGAGGAAAACGCAAAATTTCAGATCAAACAACTTGAAGGCACCTTACAACGTACACAGCGAAATGTGGCTCTTTGGCAGCAGACACTGGATAATCTGGTCGTAAAAGCACCGGTATCGGGTCAATTATCGAGCATCGATGTGGAAGTTGGTTCGAATATTAACCGGGGCCAGAACATTGGGCAAATTGATGACCTGAACGGTTTCAAAATGCGCGTTGGCGTCGATGAACATTACATTAGCCGGGTATTTTCAGGCCTGAAAGGATCATTTGAGTTCAACGGAAAAATGCATGAACTCGCCATTAGCCGGGTTTATCCCGAAGTAAAAAGCGGTCGTTTCGAGGTGGATATGATCTTTCCGCAGGGAACACCGGAAGGTATCAAACGCGGCCAGTCGTCGCCTATTCAGCTGGAATTGGGTAAAGCGGCTAAAGCGACGCTCCTGCCCGTTGGCGGCTTCTTCTCCGACACCGGCGGCAACTGGGTGTACGTAGTGGACAAGTCGGGCAAACGAGCACTGAAACGACCAATCACGCTGGGGCGCAAAAATCCAGAGTTCTACGAAGTTCTTACTGGTCTGGAACCCGGCGAGCAAGTGATCACGAGCTCCTACGAAAACTTTGGCGACAACGAAGTTCTTGAATTTTAAACATTGATCAGATGGCGCGAGGCTCCAGCCTCGTGCCATCATGACCACCAAACGATATGATCCAGACAGTTAATCTTCAGAAACTCTTCTCGACCGAAGAAGTAGAAACCACCGCCCTCAATGGCATCAATATGGATGTTAAAGACGGCGAGTTCGTGGCTATCATGGGCCCGTCGGGCTGCGGCAAATCCACGCTGCTCAATATTTTAGGCCTGTTGGATAATCCCAGTGAGGGCGAATACAACTTCTACGGAACAGAGGTTGCCAAAATGACCGAACGTCAACGGGCACAGCTTCGCAAAGGATCTATCGGGTTCGTCTTTCAGAGCTTCAACCTGATCGACGAATTAACCGTTTATGAAAACGTCGAACTGCCATTGCTATACCTGAAAACGCCCCCCGACGAGCGAAAAAAACGCGTTGAAGAATCGCTGGAACGCATGAGCATTATGCACCGGCGCAATCACTTTCCACAGCAACTATCTGGCGGTCAGCAGCAACGGACAGCTATTGCGCGGGCCGTTGTGGCTAAGCCCAAGCTGATTCTGGCCGATGAACCGACGGGAAACCTCGATTCCAAAAACGGCGAAGAAGTAATGAAACTGCTCGGTGAGTTGAACGACGAAGGCACCACAATCATCATGGTGACGCACTCACCTTACGATGCTGGTTTCGCTCACCGCATTGTGAATTTATTCGATGGCAAAGTGGTAACGGAAAATTTCCACGTGTAACAACGGCAAAGGCTGGCCGGCATTTCTTACCACTCATTTTTACCAACCGACTGGACCAGTCGGCATGACAACCATGTTCCGAAATTACGTCAAAATCGCAATTCGGAGTTTGCTTAAAAACAAACTCTACTCAGGCATTAACGTGTTTGGGCTGGCCCTTGGCATGGCGTGCAGCCTGCTCATTGGTTTATGGGTGAAGGATGAACTTCGTTACGACCGCTTCCTGCCCAATGCCGATGCTATCTGTTTCGTCCGGGTGAATTTTCCAGACCCAAATACGGGCATAATTGGCACCAACTTCGTTACGCCCGGCCCATTGCAGGAAGCCATTGCAAAAGACGTACCGGAAGTTGCCGCCGTAACCAAAATCAACTACGGACCCGAATACCTGATCAAGGTAACGGGTGGCCTGCTCGGCGAAAAAACGGCAAAAGAAAAAGGCCATTTTGCTACGGCCGACTTCTTTGGCGTGTTCGATCTACCCGCGCTCTACGGCGATCCTAAAGCCGCACTCGCTCAGCCCGACAAGATTATTATTACCCGTAAACTGGCTGAAAAGTATTTCCCGAACGGACTGGCACTGGGCAAAACGCTTCAACTCGACAACGATAAGTTTTACACCGTTGGCGCCGTAATCGAAGATTTGCCGACCAATTCTACGCTTCAATTCGACTGGCTGGCGAACTGGAAAGTACAGGGGCAGGGGATGAAAAAATGGGGAAATAACGGGTTTCAGACATTTGTCCGGTTGAAGCCAAAGACTACGCTGTCGCAGGCAGAAGCTGCGATGAAAGGTATTTATCCGCACTTCGCTGGTAAAAACTTTGAGAGCGGCTTACCAAACCTGCAACCAATCACCGATCTACACCTGTACGGCGACTATAAGAATGGCAAATCCGTTGGTGGCCGAATTGCCTATGTCCGCGTTTTTTCGATTGTCGCGCTGTTTATTTTGCTGATTGCCTGCATTAACTTTATGAATTTAGCTACCGCCCGTTCGTCAACACGGGCTAAGGAAGTTGGCGTTCGAAAAGTGGTTGGTGCAATGCGGTCGTCGTTGGTGGGGCAATTCCTGAGCGAGTCGGTCATGACGAGTTTGCTAGCGGCTATTCTGGCGCTGACGTTGGTTTGGTTCGTATTGCCAACGTTCAACACTGTGTTTGAGAAGCAGCTAACGCTCGATCTGGCAGAACCGGCCCTCTGGCTTATCATTCTGGCGCTGGTGATTATGACGGGCTTTTTATCAGGCAGTTATCCGGCTCTTTTCCTGTCGTTGCTACAACCGATAAAGATTTTGAAAGGTCGCCTTCAGTTCGGCCCCGGCCTATGGGCCGGCAAAGCTAGCCTCGCCCCTGGCCTGGTGGGCGTTGAGCCGTTGGCTCGGCACGTTCGCTTACCAGACTGATCTAGCGTGGTGGGTTTTCGGTGTGGCAGAGGTGTTTCCGCCATAGCAATCGCCTTCCTGACGGTGACCGGTAACGAGATGTAGAGACGCGTACTCGCGTTTCATTTCCCGGATGGCCTTGCTGACGCGAATGAGACGCGAATACGTGTCTCTACGAATAAAACGCGTTCAGATCGAGTTGGAAGATTTCGGAAAAGGAAGTAGCGAAGCCTTCCCCGATACCGTTTTCAATAGTTAACAGGGATTTCAACAAACATACCATAAACGTTCATGTTCCGCAATTACGTCAAAGTCGCCCTGCGCACACTCTGGAAAAACCGGACGCACGCGCTAATCAACATCGTTGGCTTATCGGTTGCATTTGGTACGTGTGTGCTGCTATTTCTGACCGCTACGTTTGAGCTGTCGTACGACACGTTTCACACCGATGCCGACCGAATCTTCCGGCTGAATTTCCTGACGACCAACCGCGATGGTACGCCCAATAAAGGCGGCACAATGCCTTTCCCCATCTCACCAGCGCTCAAAGCCGAGTTTCCAGAGATCGAAGGAATCTCCCGGTTTTTTAACCGGAGCGCCAGCTTTCGGCGAAACGACCGGACATTTGGAAAGGATGTCAGACTGGTAGATGCCGATTTCCTGCATATGTTTACGTTTCCGCTTCAGAAAGGGAGCTCAAAGACAGCCATGAATAGCCTGAGTGACATTGTCATCAGCGAGAACATGGCCCAGGATGTGTTCGGAAAAGAAGATCCAATAGGCAAGCCACTCCAACTCCGAATGAATGGAATCTGGCAGTCGTTTACGGTCTCGGGGATTGTGAGCAATGCACCTAAAAACTCCACATTCACTTACGATGCACTCATCCGCAGCGACAACGCGGCTGAATATCAGGAGAATAAAAGCCGCTGGGATTTTGGCAATCATGACGTATACATAAAACTAAAAGCCGGTACGGACCCGCAAACGCTTCAACGACGGACGCAGGCGTTCATGGAGAAATACTTTGCTCAGGAAATAAAAGATCAAAAACAACAAGGACATCCCAAAAATGAACTCGGCTTCCAGAAAAGCCTGTTGCTTGAGCCGATGCGCGACGTGCATTTCGACACCGAAACAACACATGGTGAGGGCATTAGCCGGACATACATCTACACGCTGATGCTCGTTGGATTGTTTATTCTGGCCATTGCCTGTATCAATTTCATCAACCTGACCATTGCACAATCGCTCTCCCGGGCGCGGGAAGTGGGCGTTCGGAAGTCTTTAGGAGCAAAGCAGTGGCAGTTATTCGGCCAAATTTGGGGAGAAACACTAATGCTATGCCTCGTCGCCCTGCTGATCGGATTAGGCTTGGCCTACATGGTTTTGCCGACGTTTAATCGCTTATTTCAAAGCCATTTAGCACTGGATAATTTCCTGAAGCCTGGCGCTTTATTAGTAACAGGGCTGGGTTTTCTGCTCATTACGTTGGTGGCCGGAGGTTACCCATCGTGGTTCGTGACGCGCTTCAACGCGGTGGAGGTACTGAAAGGAAATGGTCCGGCGCTCCGGGGTAAAATGAGTCGGCCGGGGTTGCTACGCAACTCGCTCATTGTAACCCAGTTCACCATTGCCTGTCTGCTCATTGTTTGTACGTTGATCGTGCGCCAGCAGGTTAACTACCTCCAACAAAAACCGGTGGGACTGGATAAGGATCAGGTGGTTAGTGTTCCGATAGGCAACGAGATTAATGGGAGTGTGGCCCTGAAAGCCATGCGCGACCGACTGTCGAATCAACCAAACATCACAGCCGTATCGGGCTCGGGCGTGAATGTTGGGGCGGGTCTGGATGGCAGCTCATCGCGCATGATGTTCGGCTTTTTATATGGCAAACGGGAGGTTACCTGCGACTGGGTTCGGGTGGATACCGATTACCTGAAAACAATGGGTATCAAGCTATTGCAGGGACGAGATTTCAGCGCTGACTTCGGCACCGATTCGAGCACCAACATACTGATTACACAAAGTATGGCGAAGAAGCTGGGCGAAGCCAATCCAATTGGAAAAATTATCAAGCCAGACAATAAACCGTTTCAGATTGTTGGCGTCGTGTCAGATTTTAACCTGTATTCCCTGCATCAGGAAGCGCAACCCATCGCGTTGCAAATGCAGTCAAATTGGCCAATCAGCTACGTTCTCATTCGCGTGAACCCGCAGAACCTGACGGGCGCGATGGAAACCATCAAAACTGCCTGGAAGACGGTTGCGCCAAAACAGGAATTTATTGGGTCGTTTCTGGATGAAAATACCGAACGATGGTACAAAAAAGAACAGCGCTTATCGACCATTTTCTCGTCGGCGGCTGGCATTGCCATCCTGTTGTCGTGCATGGGTTTATTTTCTATTGCCCTGATATCGATTCAGCAGCGAACAAAAGAAATTGGCATCCGCAAAGTGCTGGGTGCCAGCATTTCCAGCATCGTTACATTGCTCTCGAAAGACTTCATGAAACTGGTATTAGTGGCCATTTTAATTGCCTCTCCTCTTGCCTGGTGGGCGATGGACAAATGGCTGGCCGATTTTCCTTACAAAATTGATATCGAATGGTGGGTCTTTGCGCTGGCGGGTACACTGGCCATCGTGATTGCCCTGGCAACCGTCAGTTTTCAGTCGATTAAAGCCGCTTTGATGAATCCGGTGAAATCATTACGTTCCGAATAATGTAGAGACGCATACTTGCGTCTCCTGTGCGTCAGCAAAAACCATCCGGGGTATGAGACGCAAGTATGCGTCTCTACACAAATCACCTCAACTCCATGTTCACGAACTACCTGAAAATTGCCTGGCGGACACTTCGTAAGCAACGGGGCCTTACGTTT
>JANXVQ010000084.1 GCA_025351545.1 Spirosoma sp. | reverse complement strand
GTATTCCAATTCTGCTTGTTGAACAGCAAACGAATGCCGTCGAAGCCAAGAAAGCCGAAGCGCTGATCGGCGGTCCCGATAAGGTGACAACGCCACTATGGTGGGATAAAAACTAAGTCTATTATCTTTACTTGAGAGGTCGCGGAAGCGGGCGATGATTCGTCCGCTTCCGTCTTTTTATACCAACCGTGCCACCATGAAGCCGCTTTTTTGCCTTAGTATACTTGGCCTGCTATTATCTGCCTGTGGCAATTCGGATACGCTGTTTGAGAAATTACCATCCTCGCAGACCAACGTTACATTCAAGAATTCTCTCGAAGAATCACCCGATTTCAATGTGCTGAAATACGGGTATTTTTACAACGGCGGGGGCGTAGCTGCGGGCGATTTTAACAACGACGGTCTAACGGATTTATACTTCACCGGCAACCTAACCGCCAACAAACTCTACCTAAATCGAACCGAGCCCGGTTCCGGTAAACTGACATTCGACGATATTACCGACAAGGCGGGCGTTGCCGCAGCAGAAGGCTGGAATACCGGTGTTTCGGTTGTGGATATCAATGGCGATGGCTGGCTCGATTTATACGTTTGCCGCTCGGCCGCCACAGATTCCAGACTGCGTCGTAATCTGCTCTTTATCAACAACAAGAATTTGACTTTTTCGGAGAAAGCCGCTGAGTATGGCTTGGATGATCCGGCTTATTCAACCCAGGCTGCTTTCTTCGATTATGACCGGGATGGTGATCTGGACTGCTTTCTGCTCAATCATTCGGTGCAGGAATTCGCGGGTTTCAGCCGCATGATCAGCAATTATAAAGAGCAGACAAATTCTAATTATTCCAGTAAGCTATACAGAAATGATGGCGGTAAATTCGTTGACGTATCCGCTTCGGCTGGCATGGTTTCCAATGTGCTGAGTTTCGGACTTGCCGTGGCTGTGAGCGACTTTAATAACGATGGCTGGCTCGACTTTTACGTCTCCAACGACTACAACGAAAACGATTATCTCTATATCAATCAGCAGAGTAGAGAGTCCGGCGTTCCGGCGTTTAAGGAAGTAGTGCGAAAGGCGATGGGGCATACCTCGCTTTACTCGATGGGTTCCGATGCCGCCGATGTGAATAACGATGGCCGGATAGACCTGCTTACGCTCGATATGCTTCCCGAAGGAAATGAACGCATCAAACTTACTTCCGGCGACGATAATTACGATAAATATGCGCAGTTGCTTCGGGCAGGTTTCCACCACCAGACCATGCGTAATATGCTTCAATTGAATGTGGGGGAGGAGCAAGAGGCAGGGAGTGGGGTGCAGCGAGTAGTGAGTAAGGGCGCTGCGGGTGTTATTCCGCGCTCCGTGCCCACCACCCCGATTTTCTCTGAAATAGGTCAGCTTGCCGGTGTTTCCAATACCGATTGGAGCTGGGCGGGCCTGTTTGCTGATTTTGATAACGATGGTTGGAAAGATCTCTTCGTAAGTAACGGGTACGCCCGTGATTACACAAATATGGAGTTCCTGAAGTTTACGATGGATGAGCAGTTGAAGGCGCGTCAAACCGGCCAACAAGCTAACCCAATGTCAGTTATTGCCAAAATGCCGAGTATCAACGCGCCGGATTACATCTTTCGCAATCGGTCTGGCGAGTCGTGGTCCGATACTTCGTTAGGTCAGCTAACGTTTGCGGACGAAACAAAGGCCTGGGGATTCGATGAGCCATCGCAATCGAACAGTGCGATTTATGCCGATCTGGATAACGATGGCGATCTTGATTTAGTGGTCAATAATGTAAATGCCGAAGCCAGTATTTACGAAAATCATACAGAAAAAAAGGGCCGGAATAACCATCTGACACTTGCCTTGAAAAGCCCGAATCCAGCGAAATTGATAGGCACGCGGGTAACGGTTTGGGCGGGAGGCCGGATGCAGATACAGGAGTTCATGCCCGTACGCGGATTTCAGTCGTCGATGTATGGCCCCTTGCTATTTGGACTAGGAAAAACTACGGCAGTGGATTCGGTGCGTATTCGCTGGGCCGATGGTAAAACCCAGCTTGTGCGCCCCGGTGCGACCGGCCAACTCACGATCTCCTATGCCCCAACGGGTGAAACGCTGCCCCCTGTTACATCCAAACCATTCTGGCAAGCTAGCAACGGGATTGCTGTGGCACATCAGCAGGAAGCCATTAATGATTTTAAAATTCAGCCGCTGTTGCCCTATATGCTTTCGTCGGTCGGGCCTTATTTTGCCGTTGGTGATGCAAATGGCGACGGCCGCGACGATGTGTTTGTGGGTGGTGGACGTGGTCAGGGTGGTCAGGTACTTATTGGTGGAATTACTGGTTTTGCACCCATATCGCAACCGGCTTTACTGGCCGACCGGGCTTGTGAAGACGCTGGGGCTGAATGGGTTGATGTAGATGGAGACCGGGATTTGGATCTGGTTGTGAGTAGTGCCGGTTACGAAATTCCCGTTGGTGATGCCCGATTACAAGCGCGTTTGTACCTGAATGATGGTAAAGGCCACCTGACTAAAATGACGGCTTTCCCCGATGTGCGGGTAAGTGCATCCTGTGTTTGCTCAGCCGATATAGATGGCGATGGTGACCGCGACTTATTCATTGGTGCGCGGGTGGTGCCGGGTCGTTATCCCGAAACGCCCGTTAGCCATTTGTTGCTGAATGATGGGAAAGGTCATTTTTCTGATATAACCAGTCAGCAGCCCGTTCTTGCACAACTCGGTATGGTAACAGATGCCGCACTCGCGGACCTCACCCGCGACGGTCGTCCTGAACTGGTGGTGGCTACCGACTTTGGGGCTGTGCAAGTCTTTTCCTTTCAGAGCGGAAAGCTACAACCGATTGATAATCTGATACCTGCAACAACTGGTTGTTGGAATCGGTTGCTGGTGCGAGATTTTGACAACGACGGTAACACTGATATTGTTGCGGCAAATGCCGGGCTGAATAGCCAGCTTCAGGCGTCGGACAGGCGGCCATTAATGCTCTATGGTATTAAAAGTATAACTGGTTCTTTGTTGCCAATTCTGGCGGGGTATGATCGAAGTTCTGGCACAGATGGGAAACTGCATCCTTTCAATGCGCGTGATGAAGTTCTTGATCAGGTGGTGAGCTTACGCAAGAAATTCGCCGATTATACCAGCTATTCAAAAGCCACCATTACGGACTTATTTGATCCAAATGAATTAAATAGGTCTCAAAAACTTAACGCGACGAGCCTGCAAACGGTTTTGTTTCGCAGTACCGGCGGAACAAAACCCACGTTTGTAATGCAGCCATTGCCTATTGAAGCGCAGTTTGCTCCGGCCTATGCGCTCGCGGCTGTTGATGTGAATTACGATGGGTTGCCGGATTTGATAATCGGTGGTAATCGCGAGCGTAACCGTGTCCGATTGGGTAAGGATGATGCAAACCGAGGCCAGTTATTTCTGAATCAGGGAAAAGGAAATTTTGCGTATGTGCCGATGGCGCAGGCTGGTTTATTGTGGGATGGCGATGTGCGCGACCTTGTCACTGTTCATATTGCCGGACGCACAGAATTGTTGGTTGGTGCTACAGGACAATCTGTTCGGGTATTTTCCTTGCAGAAATAAAGCTGTTTCTACTTGAAGGTAGTTTTATTTTGATAATTTGATGACTAAGATATGATTAATTCTTTAATTCGGGAGTCAGCTGTTTTTTGTTTATGTTTTTCTGAATTTAACTGTTATTTTACCTCTAAATAAAGCAGGGTATTTTGGATCAGCGACAGCGTATTATCGAAGAGAACGGATACTTACTGGAACTCTGGCAAAAAGCAAAAGCCGGAGATAAAACGGCGTTTTGTCAATTGGCCGAAAAGCAGTACCGTTCCTTATTCGCCTATGCGACAAATTTTACCGATGATCGTGATTTTATAAAAGATTCAATTCAGGAAATTTTTATCCGTATTTGGGAAAAACGGGCTACCGTTACAATTCAGTTTGTCTCGATTTATTTATTCAAATCACTACGAAATCAGCTTCTACAGGAATTTCGGAGGAATAAATATACCCTCTCATCTTTACACAGCCAGGAAGTAATTCAACTGTCTGACTGTAAAACGATTGAAACAGAAATTGAACAAGGGGAGACGGATTTGGAAAGTCAGCATAAAGTCCGACAGGCTATCAACACGCTTCCTAAACGCCAGCAGGAAGTAGTTTTTCTCAAGTTTTATAATGGGCTGGAAAACGATCAAATTGCTGCGTTAATGGAAATAAACCGTCAATCGGTTGCCAATTTATTGTACAAAGCCTTGGGCGCTCTTAAAAGTCAAATGGCTTTTTATACGTACTGGCTTTTTACATCATTGCTCTTTTGATTAAACTCGGTTAAAGCGTGGGGGATTCTTGTTGGCTGCTTTCTGATGGTGCAGAGCCCGTTTTTTAATTGCCTTTTTTCGGTTGGTAGACCCTTTCTTTTTACGGGACACTAACCGGTGCAGACGTTTTAGTTTGCGCTCTGCCTTGTACCGGGCCGCCGGAGCGGAGGTGTTTGGGGTTCTCAACGGTTTCCCCGTGCGATGTGACAATCAACGAATCAATACCAACCGCACGGGCGGCCCCGATCAATACCAATACGGCTTGTGGTTTCTGGCAAGGGCGCGAGTGTCCGTTTCAACAGACAGACTAACGTACCATCCATCGGCAGTGGCGACCCGCCGGCATAAATGACCGGAGCTTTCTTGAAACCGTACCGTAATAGCTTCACTATTTTTTGTGCATTGCCCACTCGAGACCAGGCGTATCAACACGGAAAGTCTCGAGGTTTCCCTGGTCTTGTAACGTTACATAAGCTGTCCGGCCATCTTTGCCACCGAACGCAATATTTGTGGGCTTTTTGCCGATCAATACTACCTCCTGGATGACTTTTCCATCGGGAGATACTTTCGCAACAGTACCCTTGCCGTACCGAACAATGTAAGAACTGAAAATTGGTACAAACTAATAAAAGTAATAACGAAAAATCAGGACGGGCCATTTTTTGCCATCATCGTACGACTCCTTCAGAACTTAACAGCCCTGCCTTCAGAAGATTCAGGAGTGGGCCGACTGGGAGATAGTACAATGAACTGATAAAATTCCACAGCATTGTCCTCTAAACGGCACAATAACGGCTGCATCAAAATAAAATTCCGACAAATAGAGTATTAACCGATCAGTACTGCATCTTTCCTTAAAATGCACAAAATAGTGTATTGTGACGTATGCAGGAGTACAGGCATTTAGAACCCGGGGAATTAGCACTCGACCCTTCTTTCCAACGCTGGAAGTTAGGTGATGAGCCAGTTGACAGCGCTTTTTGGCAAGAATGGCTGGTTCAGAATCCTGATAAAGATGAGCTTGTCGAAAAAGCAACCTTTCTCCTAAATACACTCCATAATTCGTACGGCCAGCAATTTGCCGATCGTTCCCCGCTTTCAGAGTATGAGATTCTGGAAGAAATTAGCCGCTTGCGGGAGTCTATTGACAGACCAGCAGTACCGGTAAAATGGTTCCATTTTTCCCCCGTCCGATATGGTATGGCGGCCAGCATAGTACTCGTACTTGGCTTGTTTGGTTGGTATTTGCTCCATCCAACGGCACAGAAAAATAGTGTAACCTATACCGAATTGGTGGCTCATGCAACAGAACCACTTTCTGAAGTAAGCAATACATCCAATGCCCCTATACTGGTAAACTTACCGGATAAGAGTACAATTACACTTTATCCCAAAAGTCGGGTTAGTTATTCCAGCCAGTTTGCCGGTAACAAAAGGGAAATTTATTTATCAGGAAAAGGGTTTTTTGAGGTTATGAAAAATCCGTCAAAACCCTTTTATGTGTATGCTAACGGATTAGTAACGAAAGTATTAGGAACAAGCTTTACCATACAAGCCTACGAAGGAGCCCGGCAGATGAAAGTCGTCGTAAAGACCGGAAGAGTGGCTGTGTTTGCCCAGAACCAGGTAGCCTTAGACAACCAAAGGGAGACCTATAAATTAGAAGGTATCGTACTGACGCCTAATCAGCAGGTTGTCTTTTCACCCGCCGAAATCCAGTTCACAAAGGGTTTGGTAGAGAATCCGATGCCTCTGGAGCAATCTACTAAACAACAGGAATTTGCGTTTAAGCGAACACCTATTGCCGATGTATTCTCGGCACTCGATCAGTCGTATGGAGTAAAAATTGTTTTCGATGAAGAAGTAATGCGTACGTGTTACCTGACCGCTTCCTTTTCTGATGAATCGCTTTTTGAAAAACTGGAGCTAATCTGTCGCACAATCAATGCCAGCTACAAGCAAGTTGATGGCATTGTAATTGTCAACAGCAGCGGCTGTCAATAAAGAGTAAGACAATACATAACCTAACCTTCAAAAACGCCTATGGTCAACGATGATTCAACCTGTCTATTAAAAACGTCGAAGATGCGCTAACATCTTCGACGTCAAAATGCCCCCCGTGCAAGCTCATTACGACATCCGCAAAAAGCGGATCGGGACTTTATTATGCCGAATTTTTCACCCGACAAAAGCCAAAACTATGTCAAAACGAGTACTTTATCAAAAGACTTTACAGAAAATCATGCGCATTGGCCTTTACCAAGCCTTTCTTTCTGTCGCTTTTGTGACCTTAGCCCATGCCTATGAGGTAAGTGGACAAAAGATCCTTGAGCAAAAGGTAACATTTCAGGTAACCAACGCCGATGTTGAGAAGGTGCTGGATAAAATTGAGATGGTTACAAGCGTCAAGTTCATATATAACCCGCAAATTTTCGGGCCTGAGCGTAAACTCAATTACAAATTTCAGAACGAATCGCTTTCTGATGTACTCAACCGGGTTCTTTCGCCTTATCAGGTTGCCTACGAGGTTTTCCAGGAACGTATTATCTTAAAACGACAGGACGCCCAGTCCAGCGGCCAATCGGCAAGCAAACAGGAAGCCCCAAAACGCAAAATAACGGGCGTCGTTCTCGACGAAAAGGGTACTACATTGGCTGGCGTAAGTGTCCTGTTGAAGGAAACCCAGCGCGGAACAACCACCATTGCCGACGGCACATTTTCGCTGGACATTCCCGATCAGGGCCGCGACGGCGTACCGTCAGTACTGGTGTTCAGCTTTGTAGGCTACAAACGTCAGGAGGTCACCGTTGGCAATCAGAGTAACCTGTCGGTGAGTCTGGCTCCGGAGGCCAGTACCCTCGGCGAAGTTGTGGTTACCGCTTTTGGTATTGCGCGGGAGAAAAAAGCCCTCGCCTATGCCGTTACCGAAGTGAAAGGCAACGAGCTTACCCAGGCACGCGAAAATAACGTAGCCAATGCGTTGACCGGTAAAATTGCCGGGGTAAACGCAACCGGTATGGCTACCGGGCCCGGCGGCTCAAGCCGGATCATTATCCGGGGTAATGGCTCCCTGAATGGGAATAACCAGCCCTTGTACGTCATCAACGGGATGCCAATGGACAATAGCACACCCGGTGGTACTACGGCCGATGGAAACGGCATGAACGTTGACCGTGGCGATGGTATCGGTGGGATAAACCCGGATGATATTGAGTCGATCAGCGTATTGAAAGGCGGCCCGGCGGCAGCCCTTTACGGTGCTCGTGCCTCCAACGGCGTCATCCTCATCACCACCAAAAAAGGACGTTCCCAAAAGGGAATCGGTGTGGAGATTAACAGTAATACGACCTTTGAAGACATCGCCGTAATTCCGAACTGGCAGTATGAATATGGCCAAGGTACGGATGGCAAAAAACCAACCACGATTACCGAAGCAAAAAGTACGGGACGACTTTCGTACGGTGCCCGCATGGACGGGCTTCCAACCATTCAGGTTGATGGCCAACTGCACCCCTATTCGCCCCAGAAAGACAACCTCAAAAACTTCTACCGCACCGGAAGTAACTACATCAATTCGGTGGCGTTCACGGGTGGCAACGAGACGATGAACTTTCGGCTGGGCCTGAACAATACACAATCCAATAGCATCGTACCAAATTCTTCGTTTGCCCGACGCATTGCAAATCTCAGCATGAATGCGTTTTTGGGTAAGAAACTGAGCATTGAAACCGTGTTTCAGTACAATGTGGAAGAAGGGACGAACCGCCCAAAAGTTGGATATGCCGACTTTAACCCGCACTGGGCTACCTACCTGATTTCCAACGTAGTTGATATTCGCAGCCTGGCACCAGGTTATGACCCGATAACCGGTAAAGAAATGGAATGGAACCCGGTGCCTGCCGCACCGAACCCCTATTTTGTCATTAACAAGTTCAAAAATAATGACGTTAAACACCGGTTCATCAGCCAGGGAAGCATCCGCTACGACATTCTGCACAACCTGTTCCTGAAAGGTAGTGTGAGCCAGGATTATTACAGT
The DNA here is from genome assembly GCA_025351545.1 of Spirosoma sp. Taxonomy (GTDB): domain Bacteria; phylum Bacteroidota; class Bacteroidia; order Cytophagales; family Spirosomataceae; genus Spirosoma. Next base: position 2,055 of record JANXVQ010000084.1, on the reverse strand, counting down.
TTCTCGTCGGAGTACGTGCAGCCAACCAACAACGCCTATCAGCCGCTGGGTACGTATGAAGCCAGAAAAACGGCGTCGTCGGAAACCAACGGCATGCTGACGCTTAACTATAATACCAATTTTAACAATGTAAGCTTATCGACGATGGCGGGTCTCAACGCCCAACGGAGCATCTTCGATCAGACAGTCATTGCGGGCAGCGAATTTACGGTGCCGTATTTCTACAGCTATACCAACCTGGCGACATCGACCACCACCCCAACGTATCTGAAGAGTGCCATCAATTCGGTATTTGCGTCGGCCGACTTAGGGTACAAAAACGTGGCGTACCTGACGCTTTCGGGTCGTCAGGACTGGTTCTCGGTATTGAATCCAAAGAGCAACAGCATCTTTTACCCATCCGTTGGTGGATCGTTTATTTTAACAGATGCGCTGCATTTGCCGAAAGCCATCAGTTTTGCCAAACTACGGGCCTCGTGGGCGCAAGTGGGTGGCGCCACGGTGAACGCGTACCAGATTTATCAGTACTATTCGATGCAGCAAGGTGGGCATAATGGCCGGCCGGCACAGGTACTATCTTCATCGCAGGTGCCAAACCCCGACCTGAAACCGCTGACATCGACCACCTACGAAGGTGGTTTTGAAGCCAAATTCCTGAATAACCGCCTGGGTATTGACCTGACGCTCTATAACCGGAAAACAACGGACGATATTGTAACCTCTAACATCGCCCTTTCGTCGGGCTACACCTCCGCGCTGTTGAACGTGGGTGTACTGAGCAATAAAGGCGTTGAGCTGCTGTTGACCGGAACGCCCTTCAGCAAAGGCCCTTTCACCTGGGATGTTAGCTTCAATATGGCCTACAACAAAAGTAAAATCGAACGGCTTGCCGACGGCATAACCGGTATCGACGTGGGTGCCGGTGTTGGTGGCGGACTGGTGCGAAACGTCCTGGACAGGCCGTATGGCACCGTTTGGGGCTATCGGAAGAAAACCGATGCCGATGGCAATGTCGTATTCAATACCGCCAGCGGGTACGCCGTGAGAGGTGATTTACAGGAAATCGGGCAGGGAACTCCTCCGCTAACGATGGGCATTACCAACAACTTTCGATACAAAAACTTCTCGCTGAATATCCTGATCGATGGCAAATTCGGCAGTATCGTTTACTCAAACCTGTACCAGTATGCGTATCGGTTTGGTCTGCCTCAGGAAACGCTTCCGGGTCGTGAAACCGGCATAACGGTTACGGGCGTAACGCCAGAGGGAAATCCATACAGCAAAACATGGGCAAAAGAAGATGTACGGTTGTACTACGATAACGACAAGAATTACACCTCGATGTTCATGTTCAACAACGACTTCGTGAAGCTGCGTCAGGTGATTCTGAGCTACAATCTGCCCGTTGGCAAGTTATCTTTCCTGAAGCTACAATCCGCAACGATTTCGTTTGTGGCGCGTAACCTGGCCATTCTTTACAAGGACAAAAAGAATCAGTATTTCGATCCGGAGTCGGGCTATACCAGCACCAATGCACAGGGTCTGGAAGCCTTTGGCGTACCTAGAACCAGAAGCCTTGGGGTCAACTTAATGGTGAAATTCTAACCAACTAACATGCTGACGATGACTAATCTGATCCAAAAAATACTGTATATAGCCCCCTTGTGTCTACTCTTATCGGCCTGCGACAAAGGTTTCGAAGAGATGAACATAGACCCGAATAAATATGCTGAAGTTGTGCCCGGCTACCTGTTCACCAGAGCCCAACTCGATGGTGTAAGCACCAACTTTGTTGGGGCGGCTTATTTGACCATTGGCCAGTCCATGCAACAGTTCTCTACTTATAAGGAAGTTCCGGCAGCGGGCGACAAATACTTCAACTACAGCTACTCGACCGGCAACTGGAATGCTTACGCCGGCACCGCAGCCGGACAGGGAGCCATCATTTCCATTCGCCAGGTTATTGACGCGGTATCAACCAGTCCGCTCGACGTCAATAAACTGTCGGTGGCCCGAATCTGGAAGGCGTATATGTTCCACCGCCTGACGGATATC
>JANXVQ010000074.1 GCA_025351545.1 Spirosoma sp. | reverse complement strand
GGCAAGCTACCAAATCTTGGTTTCTTACCAGCCCACAAACCTAAAGGGCGGCCCCGTTGGATACAAGATCAACTTAACCAACGACCCCGAAAAAACTTGGGTTATCTAAGCCCGGCTGAATTCGCTAAGAATGAGCTTTATGCACTGCAAATGTGAATGTGCGAACTGTATGACGTGTTTCCAACAGGTGATAAACGTTGGGAAGTAACCCTTCTCAAAACCGGCGACAAGTTTATGTTCTTCGGTGCTGAGCGTACCTTTAATGTGGGCGCATTTACGGTAAGTTCCAGTAACAGAACGGATTATCAGTTCCGTAAGTATATGGAACCGTACACGTATGCCAACCCGATCGGCACGACAGTGAACCCCAACGGCGATAAACCATCCGCATCGCTCAACGTGCCGCTGCTACGTTATGCGGATATTTTACTAATGAAAGCCGAAGCCAAATTGATGCAAAGCAAAAACACCGATACCGAACTCAGCCAGATACGTGCCCGCGCTGGATTACCTGCTCTTGCTGGCGCTACGATGGCGGATTTGAAACGCGAACGCCGTTGCGAATTTGGTGGCGAGTGGACCGGCAGGCATTTTGATCTTGTCCGTTGGGGCGATGCGCAGGCCGTTTATGCGCAGCCACTTCACCATGCCGATGGCCAGGTTATCTATGAAACACGTACCTTTAATCCACAGGTGATGAACGTATGGCCGATTCCGCCGACCGAAATTCAAAACAGCAAAGGTTCGCTGGTGCAGAATCAGGGCTGGTAAATGAAACAGAGTACATGACCTTCCCAAATGCCCGGCTGTTATACCTTATTCAGTCAGGCATTTTTCTGATAAACCCATGAAAAAACAACTTCTTTCGGCCCTTTTAGTCTGGCTTACTTCAGCGTCGATTGGTGAGGCCCAGACGAATAGCGCCTATTCGCCCGCTCAGGCGCATTCGCATAACGATTACGAGCAGACGATTCCATTCTGGCAGGCGTATGACCAGAAATTCGGCTCCATCGAAGCGGATATTTACGCCCGTGACGGCCAGCTTTATGTCGCTCACGACTCCGCTGATATTACGCCCGCCCGCACGCTGGAAGCGTTATACATCAAGCCCATTGTCGAAAAAGTACGCGCCAACAAAGGAAAAATCTATGCCGACGCCAGCTACGGCCTGCACTGGCTGATCGATTTAAAAACGCCCGCCCGCCTGTCGTTGCCAATTCTGGTACGTGCCTTGAGCGCCTACCCGGAAATTTTTGGTGTCGGTGGCGTGGTGAAGGTTGTCGTGAGTGGCAATGTGCCGTCACCCGACCAGTTTGCCAATTATCCGGCCTGGCTTCAGTTCGACGGTCGACCCGGTGTGCTTTACACGCCTGAACAACTGGCGCATGTTGGCCTGATTAGCCAGGATTTTACGCACTATACCCGCTGGAATGGCAAAGGATTGATTGTCAGAAAAGAACAGGCGAAGATTCAGGAAGTTATTCAGCAGGTGCATCGACAGGGCAAAAAAATCCGGTTCTGGGCCACGCCCGATAATGTCAATACGTGGAAATCCCTGATGAACCTCGGCGTCGATTACATCAATACCGATCACATTGCCTCGCTTGGGCATTTCCTCAGTCTGCGCCAAACGGCTGAATACCAGAGCCCAACGCCACACGCTCTTTACCAGCCAACCTACCGCAATAACGATAGCCGGAGCCGGGTCAAAAATGTAATCCTGCTCATCGGCGACGGCATGGGACTTGCCCAGATTTATGCCGGACTCACCGCCAACCGGGGCGATTTGAATCTGGCTAAACTGTTGAACATCGGCTTCTCTAAAACCAGCGCGGCTGATACGTATATCACCGATTCGGCAGCCGGAGCAACGGCGATGGCGACGGGTCAGAAAACGAACAACCGGGCCATTGGCGTCGACTCGACGGGTAAGTCACTCCCCGCCATTCCAACGTTGATCAGGAAATGGACTATGGTGAGTGGGCTGATTTCGGCGGGTGCCATGACCGACGCCACCCCAGCCGCTTTTTATGCCCATCAGCCCGACCGCATGTTCGAGCGGGAAATTGCGGCCGACTTTCTTCGTAATCCGGTAGACATCCTGATTGGGGGCGGTTATCGCTATTTTAAGGAAGAGAAAGTACTGGATACGCTACGTCAGCGCGGCTATCAGGTTGGTACTACATTCGATCAATTGGGAAATATGAAACGTCCGTTCGTACTGCTCGACGATTCGGCCGTGGTGGCGATTAGCAAAGGTCGGAAGGACTTTTTACAGAAAAGCCTTTCCAAAACACTGCATGATCTTGAGCCCAACAAAGCGGGCTTTTTTGTCATGGCCGAGGGTGCCCAGATTGATTATGGCGGTCATGCCAACAATACGCAGTACGTGGTGCAGGAAATGCTGGACTTCGACCGGACCATTGGGGATGCCATTCGATTCGCCGACTCAAACGGCGAAACGCTGGTCATCATCACGGCGGATCATGAGACAGGCGGACTGAGTCTGTTAGATGGCGACTTGAAGCGAGGCTACATTGATGGTAACTTCAGCACCAACGACCATTCGGGCATCATGGTGCCGGTTTTTGCATACGGACCACATTCTCTGGATTTTCGGGGCGTATATGAAAACACTGAAATCCAGCATAAAATCATGGCCATTTTACAGAAATATCATGCCACAGACAAGTAGCACAAAACGCATTAACGCATTCATTATGAGAACGATTCTTCTATTTCTCTGTCTTGTATTAGGCCAACTCCCGGCTTCGGCTCAACTTCACAAAGACTATCCGGCATCGGCTTATCCGGACCGGGTAATTCTGGGCTGGCAGGCCAATCCCGCTTCGTCGCAATCCGTCAACTGGCGCACCGATTCGACGGTGACCACGGCGGTTGGCGCCATCGCCGAGGCTGACCCGTCCCCTGATTTGGCGGGTAAAGCAACGCTCGTTCCGGCCACCACCGAACGCGTACTGATCGACGGAAAGACCATGTCCTATCATTCCGTTCATTTTAATAATTTAAAACCGGCCACCAAGTACACTTATCGGGTTGGCGATGGCACCCACTGGACGGAGTGGTTTCAGTTCAAAACGGCGCAGGATCGTCCGGCTCCGTTCTCGTTTCTCTACTTTGGCGATGCCCAGAATGATATTCGCTCGCTTTGGTCGCGGGCTATTCGCGGGGCGTATTCCACATTGCCGACCGTGAGCCTGATGATTCATGCGGGCGATTTGATCAACAGCTCCAATGCCGACTGGCAATGGGCCGAATGGTTTGAAGCAGGCGGTTGGATTAATAGCCAAGTGCCGACGTTGGCCGTACCGGGCAATCATGAGTATTTTAAGAATGAGCAAGGTAAAGCTCAGGTATCGAAACACTGGCGCCCTTCGTTCATACTACCCGAAAATGGTCCAAAAGGCTTTGATGAGACAGCTTACTACGTTGATTACCAAGGTACTCGATTTGTTTTTCTAAATTCGCAGCTCGCCCTTCTCGATACGTTGGCGATGACGACCCAGGCTAATTGGCTGGTGCCGGTTCTGAGCAATAACCCCAATCGCTGGACAGTGATCACGCACCATCACCCGATTTACTCAACGGCGAAAGGACGCGATAATAACCTGTGGCGGGAACGTATGGAACCTATTTACCGAAAATATCACGTCGATCTGGTCTTGCAGGGTCACGATCATACCTACGGCCGGGGTTTAAATATGCCCTTGGGCAAAAGTCGGAAACACCCCGATGGTCCCATTTATGTCGTGTCGGTGAGTGGGCCGAAGATGT
>JANXVQ010000046.1 GCA_025351545.1 Spirosoma sp. | reverse complement strand
GATTAGCAATTACATCGAACGTATAGAAATAATTGCGAGGACTATAACTATCTCCTCCCCCCGACCATGTAGATTGAGTCCATTCTCCCTCAGTTCCCCTTACTCTAATTGCCGGATCATCATTATCCTTTTTACATGAATAAATAAATAATCCCAAAAGGAGACAGAGCAGTGTAATATGTAAACTTTGCACGATATTTAATCTATTTGAATTAGTTCTATATCAAATTTAGTAAAAAATAATTACATATTAGTATATAAATTTGTATATAATTAATAAATTATCGATAATAAAATAAGGGGAGTCATGTATATAATACATGACTCCCCTTATACGAAATAAAGCTGCACTATAATAATGCTTTCACACGGCAGATGCCGGAATAGGTGAATAATTTCCCTACTACTACGACGTTGGCCTTTTCATTTTACCTTTTAATTAGCAACTATATCAAGCCGACACACTCGTATTCCAGATGTCGCGGTGGAGTTTCCAATCGCCGGATTCCTGTTTCCAGACGACCAGGTATTTGCCCGTATCTAACTGAACATCACCGTCTCCGTAAAGCGTATAGTTACCAACCTCAACAATCTGATCACCCGTTGGCTCGGCCTCAACGGTTTCAAGCTTTGCGCGTTTGACCCCTGATTCATAGGCTCCCTTCCAGAACGTACCGATAGCGGTATTTCCCGAAATAGTATCTCCACCAGGTGGATAGACTTTGGCGTCACTTGTGTATAGGGCACTCATGGTTGCCGCTCCCGTTGAAAAGATCTCCATGAATTTCTTATTAGCGGCTATTACTACGTCACGCATTAGTGTAAGTGGTTAGTTATGAGGGTTAAATTCCTACATTAACCAATAACCACCTATTCCATTTTGAGTTAACGGTGCGTCACATTAGCTAACGGTAGTTTCTTTTCACGATTAGCGACCTTGCCAGTAAAGTAGTTATTCACCCAATAATTTCTCGGCTACGTATCGCTTGTACACCTTACCAATGGGTAACTGTTTTGAGCTAATCCAGACAGCATCCAAATTACAACCTGGAATCAATACAGCCATTCATTACGTGACGAAAGGCATTCGTCACAGATACCATCACCTGGTCTCGTAAGTCTTGCCGGGTAGTGATACTCTACACTATCGGCATTGGTTCTGGTAGCAGGATACGATTTAATCAAACATTTCTGGCTTTTCCACCGACTCAGAACGTGGTGACTTCACGAATATATTTACAAAATGATGTCGGCATTCGGCGCCCTTACCTCTGCTTTTTCGGGTACGGTATTGTCCCAGTGTAAACCTTATAGCCAGATTTTACCGTCGGTTATCGGCCTGACCTTTATGGCGTATTTCATCTGGAAGCGAGTGAGAGAGCAAAAAAGTTGGTTATCTCATTAACGAATAAAACGATAGGCGTGACCCGGTAAATGTATAGGCATTTTGTTATCTTGTGCCACAGTATACCAGCCGTGGCACAACTCGTTTTAAGAACTTCATACGACCGCTTCATGAAAAAAATCTTCCTCCTCCCCTGTTTCCTTGTCAGTCTATTTTCGCCAACGTTTGCTCAGGATCGGCTTATGGGTAAAGCCTTCGCCACCCGTTCGGTCGTGATGGCGCAACACGGAATGGCCTGCACCTCACATCCTTTGTCGACCCAGGCGGCTATCGATGTTTTACGATCGGGCGGCAACGCCATAGATGCAGCCATTGCCGCCAACGCAATGGAAGGGCTGGTCGAACCACACGTCAATGGTATTGGCGGAGATTTGTTCGCTATTGTCTGGGATGCCAAGACCAAAAAACTCTATGGATTGAATGCCTCGGGTCGGTCGCCTTACAGCCTGACTTTAGCTGAGTTTCAGAAACGGGGACTAACGCATATTCCGTCTGACGGACCACTGCCCGTTTCAACACCCGGCTGCGTGGATGGCTGGTTCGAGTTGCATAAGCGGTTTGGGAAAACGCCCATGTCTAAAATTTTATCGCATGCCATTCGCTACGCCCGCGAAGGCTACCCCGTTCACGACGAAGCGTCAATTTCCTGGGCCTCCATGATTAGTCGATTCGGAAAATATCCCAATGTTAAGGAAACATACGCCCCCAACGGAGCGGCACCAAAACGCGGAGAAATCTTTAAAAATCCAGCGTTGGCCAATACGCTGGAGAAAATTGCGAAGGGTGGCCGCGATGCATTTTATAAAGGAGAGATTGCTCAAACGATTGATTCGTTTATGAAAAAAGTAGGCGGCTACCTCAGTGCCAAAGATTTAGCTGATCACACATCCGAATGGGTTGAACCCGTTTCGACTAATTACCGGGGCTACGATGTGTGGGAATTGCCACCGAATAGTCAGGGAATTGCGACCCTGCAAATGCTGAATCTGCTGGAACCTTATGACTTTTCGCAAATTCCATGGGGTAGCCCTGAACATATTCACCGATTTATTGAAGCAAAAAAGCTGGCTTTTGAAGATCGCGCCAAATACTACGCCGACCCGGCTTTCGCAAAAATCCCCGTTAAAGAACTGATCAGCAAGGAATATGCCGCCGAACGCGGTAAACTTATCGATCTGAATCGGGCGGCTAGCCGCGTAGATGCTGGTAATCCGGCACTGAAACAGGGCGATACGATTTACCTGACCGTAGCCGACGAAGAAGGCAACATGGTTTCGTTGATTCAAAGTAATTATCGGGGTTTTGGCTCCGGTATGGTGGCCGACGGATTAGGGTTCATGTTTCAGGACCGGGGCGAATTATACAGCCTGACCGAAGGGCAAAACAACACGTTTGCGCCACATAAACGACCTTTTCAGACAATTATTCCCGCTTTTATAACCAAGGATGGTCAGCCCTTTATGAGTTTCGGGGTAATGGGCGGTGGTTTTCAACCGCTGGGTCACGTCCAGATTATTATGAATATGATCGACTTCGGCATGAATCCGCAAGAGGCTGGCGACGCACCCCGCATCGACCATCAGGGATCATCGGAGCCAACGGGCGAGAAGATGACAGACGCCGGGTTGATCACACTGGAATCGGGCTACCCGTACGAAACCATCCGCGACCTGATGCGTAAGGGACACAAAATAGGCTACGGTCTTGGTGGTTACGGCGGCTATCAAGCCATCATGTACGACGCCAAAAACAAAGTTTATCACGGCGCCACCGAATCTCGAAAGGACGGGCAAGCGGCTGGTTTTTAGTGAATGTAGTGTGAGTGGTCGGCTGTGGCCGACCACTCACACTACATAGCGGCACAC
>JANXVQ010000989.1 GCA_025351545.1 Spirosoma sp. | reverse complement strand
CTGAAAAGCAGAAAATGTTCCAACTAACAAATAGGAAATTCTGTCCGAGAATTAGGGGGTCAGTACAGTTTATAAATTCTGATGTCATCCATCGCTCCGTTATAAAACCAGTCAAGGCCTTTAATGGCTGCTCCAAACTTCAACTCGGCCCCTGGACATTTATCCATTGAGTTAGCTGGCAAATTGTCGTTTGTATAAAGTTTAAGCCCATTTAAATACATATTAGCCTTCCGTCCGCTGTAGGTAAATACCAGATGATACCATTCGTTTAGTTGAATCTTGCTGGTAAACGGGAAATCCTGCCAGCCTTTTCCCTGCTGACAGTTACCATTTTGCTTGATGTTGGTCATAATGGTGATATTAGGACCAAGGTCATTTTCTAATTTTATCAATGCACTGTAGGTTTCGAAAGCACTGTCTTCGTAGCGCGATTTATTATAAACCTGCATTCGCTTGGTAAGGGAGGCAGGTTTAATCCACATACTAACTGACAGCGCGTCCGGATTCAGGCTATTGTTGCTGTTCTCGGGCATATAGAAATAATCATTTACCCCATCTAACAGTATAGCCGAGTTTGCATTACCCTTGCGGTCAGCCGTGAAGGTTGGATTATCGACCAGCTTAACGTGGTTATTATACCCACTCACATCAAGTAAGGACTGGTTAGTGAAGGATATAGAGGCAATTAAATCCACAGCAAGTGTATCGACTTGCGTAGTGAATGAGTCAACAATGGAACTATAAATAACCTCTCCTGTAGTCAATTTGGCGTAGGCTCGGTAATAATACTTCGTATTAGGCGTCAGAGTTGTCAGATTGACTATCGTGTTTGCGCCCACTGCTGGGGTGGCTACCGGAAAAACGGTCGAGTTAGAGTTATCAACTACTGGTGTAGTATTACTGGACGAATAGCAAATACCATACTCAATAGCAGCGGGGCTACCAGAATTAATCACAACAAAGTTGACACTGGCAGTTGTAATACCAGCACTTGGCGTACCTGTAGTATTAACCGCAGGCTTCGACCCTGTCCGAAATTGCTGTACAGGCGTACTATAACCAGTTTTTGGAAACGAGTTAATAGCGTAGCTACGCACGTAATAAGTCGTGTTAGGTTGAAGATTTGTCAGGCTGAAAAGAACAGGCTTATTAAGCTCTATAGATCCCGGCTTACTACTTGTTGGATCTCCCTTATCTATGGATGGCGTTGTATTCGTGCTGGAATAACAGACACCATATTGACTGATCGTTGCATTGCCGGTCGATGTGATGGTCATGCCCAACGTAGCCGAGTTAGGTGGTGTATCAGACGTTGGTTGTAAACTTACTGTTGGTTCTACAGGATCGGCTATTGTAAAGGATGATCCTATCGTTGCATTTTTCAGGCAGGTGTTGGACAATGTAGCTTTAGCGGTATACGTACCTGTTGTTGAGTAGGTATAGCTAACCGTCATTCCAGTCGTAACTGTTGTACTGCCATTACCGAAATCCCACTTGACCTCATCGATTGTACCCGAGCTGTTTGTGATCGAGAAATCAACTTTACGTCCCTGAACCTGAGCATTGAGATTGCCCGATGGCGGCACACAATCTCGCAGTGTCTTACGGCCGGGAAGATCCCAGTTACCGCAACTTATAAGGAACATTCCGCTGTTGCCGACAAACAGAAAACAAATGAAATAAATAAGTGAACGATTCATTATCAAGAAGAAAAAGGGCGTGGACTAATTAAATTAAAACTTATAACCAAGAGCCAGTCCCCAGGATTGGGACGAAGGTTGCCAGTACAGAGCCTGTGTACGCGGTTTTGGTTTGTGTACCAGCAAGTATATTTCGGCAATGGCGGCCACTGCCGCAACTCCTACGCAGGCTTTGAACAAACCGTTTTTCTGCTGAGCTGCTTCGGCGGCATTGTAAGCATCATTATACTGCCGGTAGATGTCGGGGTTAGCAATAATACCACTTCCGGTCGGGTCGGCGGTTTGGCTAATTTGGTTCAGCGTTGCCATTTTCGACTGATAATCATTCCGTATGAGATAGGCATAGCCACCCGCTCCAACCGCTACCACGGCCGTAAGTAGCTTTAAACCAATACGTTTGTATGGTTTCGGAAATAGGATTTCGTCAATAGTCCGAGTTTGTATGACCAGCGTCTCCTTCTTGGTCGCCGTGGCGTATTTGATGGCTTCCGTATAATTGGTCTTTGCCTCCAGATACCGTTTCTGATTGAAAAGCTGATTGCCGATGCGTTCGTAATAATCCGCCAGCTGAACTTTTGTGATGGCATCGTCGGGGTTGAGGTTTAGCAGTTGGCCAAACAGTTTAACAGCTTCCTGGCCGTTGTTCTTCCCAATGGCCTCGTCGGCCTGCTGGCGCAATGTCAGTCCGGTTGTGCATTCGGCAATTTGCTCCTTTGCATAGGCATCGTTCTCAAAACCAGGCACTTCGAGACAGTTCTGATACTGTCGGCGGGCGTCGAAATATTTACCTTCCTTAAAAAAGTCGTCACCTCTTTTTTTGTACCGATCATATTCATCATCGACAACAACGGTTAGCGCTACACCCCGGCCCATCACACGTATGGAGGGCAGCAGGAAAAAGGATAGCAGCAGGAAAAGGATGAACTGGTGTAGTGGTTTACGCATAAAACTGGATTACTGATTTGTGGATTGTTTAATTTTTCGTCTAACTTCTTCCGTGTCTTTTAAGGCCTTCGCTACCAGATACCAGTCTTTCGCTCCGTCAAATTCATCACGGTCAAAAATTCTATTTGCTGTTGTCATATAAGCGGTATAGGCCGCATCGGCTTTAGCTGTATTGAGATCCTGTTCTTTCGCGAGCGAGTGGGCGTCGGCAAAATTTGTTATCGCCTTTGCCTTGTTATTACCCTGCGAAATCGCTTTCCGACCGTCC
>JANXVQ010001028.1 GCA_025351545.1 Spirosoma sp. | reverse complement strand
CGAGCAGGAAAACCAAGCCGGGATTTGTGCAGAACTGCCCAACGCCAAGCGTAACGGAAGCAGCTAATCCGGCGGCTATTGTAGCGGCTGAATTTGGTCCTGCATCCTGGCTGATGGCACCCGGCAAAACGACAAAGGGATTAACTGCGCTCATTTCGGCATAAACCGGGATGGGTTCTGCACGTTCCTGAGCCACTCTCAATAAAGCTAATCCTCCGGCGCGCGAACCTGTAAAACCTACGGCTTTCACCGCCGGATGAGCGACCAGCTGTTGAGCCACTTCATTATCGGCGTGGAGGAGCGAAAAAACACCATCAGGCATTCCGGTTTTCAGTGCAGCCGATACAATTGCCTGTCCCACCAGCGACGACGTGCCCGGGTGCGACGGGTGCGCCTTGACAACTACCGGGCAACCAGCCGCCAAAGCCGACGCCGTGTCGCCACCCGCTACCGAAAATGCCAACGGGAAATTACTGGCTCCAAAGACCACCACGGGGCCAAGCGGCACCAGCATCCGGCGCAGATCTACGCGCGGCAATGGCTGGCGGTCGGGCAGAGCCGGATTGATGCGGGCGTCAACCCACGAGCCTTCGCGCAGTACATTGGCGAAGAGTCGTAACTGTCCTGTTGTGCGGCCCCGCTCGCCCGTAATTCGTCCTGTTGGGAGTCCACTTTCAAGAACGGCCCGTTCGATTAATTCGCTGCCGAGGTTTTCTATTTCGGTGGCAATGGCATCCAGAAAATCTGCCCGTTGTGCGGGAGTAAATTTAGCGTAAGCTGGAAAAGCTGCGGCTGCTTTTTCGATCGCCTGATTAGCCTGTTCCGGGGAGACATTTGCGAACTCGTCGGCAAGGTTTTCGTGACTGGCGGGTGCGAATGCCCGAAATAAATTACCGTCGCCCGGTATTGGTTCATTGCCAATAAAACTGACGTTAATGGATTGTTGTGTAGTTGACATATAGTTTGATTGGTCGAAAAATCGGTGATCGGTGCAGGTTATCAGGGCAACAACAGACTGGGCAAAAAAGTGGCCTGACTACGCACTTCGTACGTATACAGGCCACGAAATATATAGTGGAACAATGCGCTAAACCATTGGGCCAATACGCTCCAGTGCGGCTTTGGCTTTTCGGATGCCATCATATTCTTCCAGCTGGTCACCTTCATATTCGATGCCGATGGTGCCTTTGAAACCACTTTCTTTCACAATTTTCATGATGCGATTATAGTCGGTTTCAACGCAATTGCCGCTGGCGTCGAAGTCGTAAAATTTGGCCGATGCGCCTTTTGCATAAGGCATTAGTTCCGTTGTGCCCTTGTAGCGGTCGTATTCTTCCAGGCATTTATGCCCTTCGCCATGTTTGATGCAGAAGTTGCCAAAGTCAGGTAGTGTGCCAACGTTTTTCATGCCAACCTGCTTCATCACACCCGATAACCATTGCCCGTTTGATGAATAACCGCCGTGATTTTCGACGATAACATTGATATTCATGGTTTTGGCAAATTCGCCCAGCTTGCTCAATCCCTCAACGGCGGCTTTGGAAACCTCTTCGGCGGTGCCTTGTCCGGCGGCATTGACCCGAATCGTTTTACAGCCCAGATACTTCGCACATTCTACCCACTTGTGGTGATTTTCGACCGCTTTCGCTCGTTCGGCGGCATCAGAAGCGCCTAAGTTCCCCTCACCATCAATCATAATCAGGTGGTTGGAAATGCCGTTATCTTTGCAACGGGTCAGCAAGTCGTTGAGGTACGTTTTATCCTGCGCTTTGTCTTTGAAAAACTGGTTGACATACTCAACGGTGCTAATGTCGAACTCTTTACGGGCGATACCGGGAAAATCCAGATTCGTGATTTTCTTGCCGAACAAAGCTTTGTGCAGCGACCATTCGGCCAGTGAAATATCGAAGAACATCTTTTTTAGGGGAGTTTCGGCAAAAACAGTTGGCATGAGGGCCATACCAGCTAATGAGCCGGCAGCTCGCTTCAAAAACAAACGACGATTGGAGGTCATAACGAAACGGGTTTACAAGACATGAGTTTTAGAAAAGCAAACGGCACTTACGCTAACAAAGAAACAAGACAAAGATAAATTACTCATTCGATTTGATCACAGATAGGATTTCGCAAATATGGAATTATTTTCCTGCGTAATTTGCCCACATCTGTACGACAAAAATCAATGATTATATTCGAGACTATTCAGGAGGCTCACGACCGCATCCGCCCTTACATTCATCGCACAGCCGTGCTCACAAATCAAACCATCAACGACCGGGCGGGGGCCGATCTGTTTTTTAAGTGCGAGAATTTTCAAAAAATAGGCGCGTTCAAAGCACGGGGAGGATTGAATGCCGTGTTGCAAGTCGCTCAAAATAGGGAAGGTGAAGCCATTACGACTCACTCGTCTGGCAACCACGCGCAGGCTGTTGCTTTTGCCGCCCGGCAGGTGGGAATGCCTGCTTATATCGTTATGCCGCGCACGGCTCCGCAGGTTAAAAAGGAGGCAGTGTTGGGTTATGGGGCAGAGGTTATCGAGTGCGAACCAACGCTTGAGGCCCGCGAGGCTGGCGTTCGTGAGGTGATGGCCCGCACAGGTGCCGTTTTAGTACACCCCTTCGACGACGACCGCGTAATTGCCGGGCAGGCCACAGCTGCCAAAGAACTAATTGAAGATGCCGGAGAAGATCGCCCGTTCGATGTGATTTTGGCTCCCGTTGGTGGGGGAGGGTTACTGAGCGGAACAGCCTTGACGACGCATTATATGTCGCCAACTACGCGCGTTATTGCTGGAGAACCCGAGGGCGCGGCCGATGCTATTCTGTCGTTTCAGAGTGGGCGCGTTGAGAAAGCTCCGTACATCAACACTATTGCCGACGGACTAATGACGTCCCTCAGCGAGCGGACATTAGCTATAATCCGGTCGCACGTTGCCGATATTCTGACGGTTTCAGATGCTGAAATTATAGGAGCTATGCGATTGGTTTGGGAGCGCATGAAAATCGTTATCGAACCCTCTTCAGCGGTGCCGCTAGCCGTCGTGCTAAAACACAAGGATCGTTTTGCCGGTCAAAAAATTGGCATTATTATAACCGGTGGCAACGTCGATTTGGGGAAGTTGCCGTTTTGATTACAAGCTTGTTTTTTTATTCATAACCATTACGTCAATAAAACTTAATGATTGTGAATAACTGCCTGATTAACAAATAATTGATCAATTTTATTCACTGAATCTGTAGCCACTCATGAAGGGGTTTTTCGACGAAATGGTGTAACCCGTGGGCAATCACTATGAGCAATCCGAATAGCAGCCAATGGTTGGTTATGCCCACTTTTTGCAATCCATTCGCAATCACGCCAACATGAATCAGATAAAATGCATACGAGCTTCGGCCTAACGTTTGCATAATGGGCTGGGAAAGGAGTTGCCGAATAATTGATTTTTGCTTAAGTAAACCCAGAAACAATACGCCAATACCAATGGGTAAACCATAGTTATACGTTACGACTTCACTCCACAATAAGCTGATTGGATTGGCCGTAATTGTTGATAAGTTAGCTTGCCAAAAAATACAAGCGGCAATAAGTAACAGACCAGAAACCGTAGCGTATCGGACGCTGGGGAGTCTATTCTGGTGCCAGCGACGGGCTAGCCACAGGCCCACAATGAATTCAAATGCCCGCCCAAAAAATGTATAAAACAGCAAAAACGGCAAACTGCTGAATAAGCCGTGCCAGACCGCTTGACCAACTGTTGCCCATAACCCTAAACCAATCATAACTAGTGCGGCTGTTAGTGGCAACGCGCCCCAACGTTTCAGAAGCATAAAAAGGAGCGGAACTGATAGATAAAAACAGATTTCGACGGTTAGGCTCCAGCTCTGCGCAATGCCGCTAAATTTATACGTGTCGAAAAAGCCTTTTAGCAGGGTTAGATTTACCCCCAGCAATGGCCAACTCATTGCTCGACCCAAGATGTAATTCGCACCGACAGTTACGAGTAACATCAGTGCGTAAAGTGGGAAAATTCGGGCGAAACGATTCTGTAAATACGTTCGCCACGACCAGCTTCTTTGCCCGAAATACTCGTCGGCGTAGCGGTGATAAATCAGGAAGCCACTCAGGACGAAAAATACCGATACACCTACATACCCCTGTGCGAAGAGTCGATTGGTGAAGGTGCCGGGTGCGGCCGGATTATAATGGTGCAGAAAGACCAGATAAGCCCCAATCGCCCGTAGGCCGGTCAGTGCTGGAATATAGCAAACCGACTTGTTTTGACAATTTGATGCCGGATGAATAGCGGGTTTCGGTTGCATCAGCGAATCAGGACAATTCGCCCGTTTAGTTGCTTATTTAAGCCATCAGCAATGGGCCAGTCGAGTGCATCGGCTCCGGGCAGGGACAGTTTGTAAATGTATAGTCCCGCAGGGAGTGGGCTACCCGCGTCATCGCAACCATCCCATTGCCATTCGTTCAAACCCACGCGAGCAGGCGGGGCCAGGTGCCTTACAGAACGCCCGGCAAGATCGCTTATGTTCAGCGCCAGGGTAGGAGGGGCTTGGTCGCCGGTTAGGTAAAAGGAGAATAGGGTTTTATCATGAAAAGGATTTGGGTAAACCGTTAGAGCGGTAAGCTTTCGCTCATTGATCACCTGAAAACTAACTCGATAGGGTACGGCCGAATTGCCAATCCTGTCACGAGCCGTAGCCGTTAAATGGTATGTTCCTTCACCTAATTTCGGTGAGGGATACCGCACCCGGAATACATTATCAGGCCCGGCTGGCTGAACAATCGAACTGCGCCAGTTCAACCGCTCAATGGGCGAGTTCTTGCCGGGCCGTTGCAAATAGAAATCAAGCCCTGTGGTGTCTCTTCGGATGAGGGCGCGGTTCTCATCGGCAACCAATATGTCAATAACGGGCTGGGCCGAAATAACTGAGCCATCAACGATACGGGCGCCATTAATGGCTACTTCGAGTGTCGGCCCAAACTTATCGGACTGGACTAGCAGGGGCAGGTCGAGCGTGTTGTTTAAGAACGAATATTCGGGTTGAATACGTGGGTTAACCGTTAACACTACCCGGTTAATGCCGGGCAATTTCTCTGTTTCAAGGTGCGTTTTGATCCTAATCGTATCTGTACCGAATGGGGCTTGAACGTGCCATTTGGTTGTTTCTGGATTTGGCAACCCGGTTGCATAGATCGTTTGCTGAACAACCAGCGAATCGCTAAATGGGTACGAACTTAGGTTTGTAAACTGCGCCTGAATGAGAACAATATCGCCCTGTTGATTATCAACTGGTAGGGGAATTTCCAGCCGAAGCTGACCTTCGGGCAAGCTCGTGACCGTGCTGTTTGGCGCATAAATGAACGAACCTGTTGACCACAAGCCCGCGTTGCCAAGCGTCGGATTGTTAGCCTTGTCAACAAGTCGGACGCGCCAGTAATAGGCCGTGTTGGGATGGGTAGATAACGTTGCCTGATAGCTGATGACGTTCGTAGCTGTCAGCCGCTGAGAAACCTTGAAAGGACTGTCAAAATGGGCTGTACTGTCGAGTTCAATGTCGAACAAATGTGGTCCTTCGGCAAGATATTGAGCGGTTAGTCGAATGATGGACGTCTTGACAATACTGTTTGGCGCCGGATAAATCAGTACGGGATTTTTCCCAGAAAGTGTTAGTTCGACAATGGCCTGATTATTCGAGTGATTGGTTTCTTTATGGACAACGGGTGAGTCGATAGGATTAATCGTTAC
>JANXVQ010000967.1 GCA_025351545.1 Spirosoma sp. | reverse complement strand
CTGCCGCCTGACGAGCTGCCCAAACAGTAAATACAGTAGGCTAAGTGCCAGACCAACGCTCACAAAGCCAATGGCCAGTGAGGCATAATTGAACTGCTGTTGGAGTGGGGCCAGATTTGTTTCAGTAGCCAGTGTAAAGGGTTGGGCTGTAAGCGAATCAGATAAAGCCCGTGGTAGCTTCGACCGCAGAAAAACCGTGTCGGTGAGGGTCCACTGCGCCGTACAATCGATGGTGTTGATTGTACGAACAGGCACATGCAATAACTGGGTGGAATCGGTTTCAAAGGACACCAACGTATAAACAGCACTGTCTCGGCTAACGGCTGTTGGCCCGGTGCCGGTTGTTTGGGTGGCAAAAACGGCCACTTTCTGTACCCGATAAGGGGCAAAATAGTGAGCGGTATCAGGAAATAGCACGTCGGCGGTGGGCGCGTGATGATAGGTCAACGTGTACCGAAACGGGCGGCCAATCTCAATGCTATCGCTCAGAAAATGCCCTTCTATCGGAGACGACCGTACGGGTATTTGCGCCTGACTCAACAAGGTCAGAAAGAACGAAATTGTAAGAAAAGAGAGGACGGATAGTTTCATCAATATTTTCTAACCCTGAATAATTCGACAAGTTTTGGCACAAAATCTTCCTGCGAATCGAGTGCGAGATAGCTGGCATTGTATTGCTTACAAAGCCGTTCGAGCCGCACCTGATTCTGGCGGAACGTATCGTATAGCCCGCTCCGAAAAGAATCCGACGATGTATTTACCCAGGCAGTTCGGCCAGTTTCGGTGTCGTGTACGGGAATGATTCCTAATTTAGGCAGTTTCACTTCTCGTTGGTCGTACAAATGAATCACGACCAAATCGTGTTTTTTTGCCAATGCTTTGAGGTTGTGTTCATAATTAAGGTCGATAAAATCTGACAGCAAAATAACGACACTCCGGCGTTTGAGGGCGTTTAGCGTGAATAGTAAAGCATCGGCAATGCTGGTCCGGGTCGATTCGGGTTGCAGTTTATACAGGCTCATAATTAATTGATAGCCTGTTTTCAGCCCATTGCCCGGTTTGATATACTTCTCCTTCTGGTCCGAAAAACAATACATTCCTACGTGGCTAGCCTCGCGAATAGCCGACATAGCCAACACACCACATACTTCTTTAGTGGCCTTTAGCTTGTCGCGCTGGCGAGACCCAACCTGCTGTGACGCGCTAACATCGACTACAAAAAACACGGTCTGGTCTTTCTCCTCCCGGAAAACTTTCACAAACGTACCGTGCCCTTTCGACGATACGTTCCAGTCGATAGCGCGCACATCATCGCCATACTGATATGTCCGTAAATCACTGAATTCCAGACCAGTTCCTTTAAATATAGACCGAAAACTACCGCGCATCTGCGAGTTAACCGCCTTGCGGATACGAATGTCGAAATTACGGAGTTTGGCTAAGAACTCGTCCATGTAAAACAGGCGTTATGTTATTTTAACTACCAATTCCGAACTTTGCCGTTGGGGATTAACTTACAAAGCTATTGATTTAAGCGTATGCACCGAAACCTATTTCAACGGCACCTGTGGAGTCTGCTATTAATTAGTTGGCTAATTACGGCCTGCACTGCTCCCGAAAATAAACCCCCGGACAACCTTATTGACGAAACCAGGATGGCCGATATTCTGACGGAAGTACACATGGCCGAAACTAGAATTAGCCGACTGAGTTTACGGTCAGTTGATTCATCGAATATTGCCTATAAACATTTGGAAAGCCAGATTTTCAAAAAATTTGGCGTCGATACAGCGACCTACCGAACAAGCTATATTTTCTATTCGTCGCACCCGGCCGACATGGAGATTATTTATCAGCAGGTGACCGAGAAATTAAAGAAAAAGATTGCCGCCAAAAGCCCAAAACCTTCTAATAAATCATGACAATAGGTATTATCGGGGCGGGTATTTCGGGCCTGACATTAGCCTACGAATTACAACGGCGAGGTATTGACTACCATCTTTGGGAAGCATCCAATCAGCCGGGAGGTTATATCCAGTCACGACGGGAATGGCCCGAAACGCCAACAGATTCCAACGAGGTTGGTTATCTGCGGGAACTTGGCCCGAACTCCCTCCTTGGCGATGCCGATCTGCTGCTTTGGCTCGATGAACTTGGCCTAACTCCCGAACTGACGTTTAGTAAACCAGTCAGCAAAGCCCGTTATATTTTTCGCGATGGGCAGTACCGGCAATTACCTTCCGGGCCGCCATCCCTCCTGCTGGGAAATTTTTTCAGTTGGAAAACCAAGTGGGCCATTTTTCGCGAACGAAATAACCGGACCATCTCGCCACCCGGCGAAA
>JANXVQ010000905.1 GCA_025351545.1 Spirosoma sp. | reverse complement strand
TTTTCATTTGAGGGTCAGGCAGCTCACGCTGCGGCCGCCCCCTGGCGCGGTCGTTCGGCACTCGATGCGGTAGAATTGATGAACATCGGCTGGAATTTCCGGCGCGAACACCTTGAATTAACCCAGCGCTCGCATTACGTAATTTCGGATGGTGGTGATCAACCGAACGTTGTTCCATCGAAAGCTTCGGCCTGGTATTATTTTCGGGAACGTTCCTATCCCAAAATTGTAAAGCTCTTTGAAACAGGCATAAAAGTAGCCGAAGGGGCTGCCTTGATGACCGATACCAGGTTTACTTACGAAATTTTGGGATCAGCCTGGCCGGGACATTTTAACAAGCCCATAGCCTCGGTGATGTATGACAATATCAAACGGATTGGCTTACCAACCTGGTCTACCGAAGACCAAATGCTCGCGAAGGCAACCCAAAAAGAATTACAATCGCCTAAGCGAGCAGGTTTAGCCATAAAGTTAGATACCATAGGAACACCAGTTGCATCTGCGCCAACGGTTATGATGGGCGGCCAGTCAATGATACCACTCACCGGCGGCTCTGACGATATATCCGACATATCGTGGGTCGTTCCAACGGTAGTCCTTCTTTATCCGTCAAATATCCCCGGCTTGCCCGGTCACCATTGGTCCGACGCCATTTCGATGGCCACTCCCATTGCCCATAAAGGCGTTGTGGCTGGTGCCAAAGTTGAAGCCATGACATTACTGGATATGCTGCTGAAACCCGAAATTATTGAGCAGGCCAAAGCTTATTACAAGAATGAGCAGACGAAAGAGACGAAATACACGCCCTTGATTTCATCGAAAGAGATACCGGCCATTTATCTGAACAAGAAAATAATTGCCGAATTCAAACCGAAGCTGGAGAAGTTTTACTACGACCCAACAAAGTACAAAACCTATCTGGAACAGCTTGGCATCAAATACCCAACGCTACGCGATGATCAGCGGGCCGATTTGGAGAAGCAACCAGCCCCCAGTGGCAAATAAAATCAATCGTTACAAACAGAAAAGCAGCCAGTTGGCTGCTTTTCTGTTTGTAACGATTCTAGGTTCTAGTCAACCCGTATGATTCCTCGTCCTACTCCCGGCATACCGCTCATCGTTGCCCCTTCTGCCTGTAGCCGAAGTTCAGTCTTCCCATCAGATGTAAAGAACGAGACCGTTGCTTTCCCTTCGCTGTTGGTCTGGATCATGGGTGCCCAGAACAACGTTGTCCGGTAATCTGGCCTGCGGTCCGTCGTTCCGGGTTTTTCCTTATTATAATGTGGCGCGTAAAACTCACGCACGGGCGCATAGCCCGGTAATTTAGCCATCAGCGTACCGGGTGCTACATCTTTGGAGTAATCATAGTTTGGCATACCTCGTTTAGTCAATATTGAGATTACGCCACCCGATGCCCGCGAGCCATAGATGGCCGCTGATGCTCCTTTCAATACATCGACCCGATCAACGTCCTGCACCGAAATAGTGGTTGCCGTTTGCAGGTCAACCGGCATGCCATCCAGTATAAATAAGGGCTCAACAGGGCCGCTAAAATTGACAGCTCCCCGAATTTGTACGCGTGCAGTCAAACCCGAACCCGTGACTTGTACACCTGCAATCCGCCCCTGAATTACGTCCAGAATAGTCAACCGCCCAGCCGTGTTCGTTTGATCAAATTTGACACTCGCATCGGGACTACCGTAAATAGTACGCGAATCCTGCTCTTTATACTTCTTGGCTTTAACGGTCACCGATTGTAGCAGCACTTCACCATTTCGGCGAATTTGTCGCTCCATTTCCTGGTATTCTTTTGTCCGCTTTATAAAATCGGCTAACTCATCGCGCCGGAACTCCAGCGGATTATAGGGCACTCGCGTGATGGTTACGGTTGGCACTAAAAGCTGGTCGAGTGAGATAGCCAGGTTCCGGTTTGCACTGCCTTTTACTCCTTGAATCATCACCGTTGTCGTGTCGGTAAAATCAAGACCATAGGCGCCATAGTTACCCGCGTCATCAGTCTCTCCAATCAGGATTTCGCGCTGGGCAGCAACGCCCGCACTATCCTTTTTTGCCAGCATAAACGTTAGCTTAACTTTCCCGCCAATGTCTTTCTGGTTTGGACGCACAACCCGGCCCGTCAGTGACAAGCCTTGTTCCAGTGGATATTTGTTCGGTGGCACGTTTCCCGTCAACACATCAGCCCAGACGAATCGTCGCCATCCTTGTGTCATTAGCAATAAATCCAACCGTACCCATCGGTCTTGATTATCTGGTTTGAAATAGTAATCAGGTTGTTCGATGGTGCCAACCAGATCGGACACCAGCAACAGGTGCGATCTAATAGTTGCCCCGTTAGAATCGGCTTCGGGCGCGAGCCGGGCATCCACAGCGGCCAACGACAGGTTAGCCGGAACGGGTTTACCAGCCGCATTAGTCGTTGTGATTGTCAGATTAACCTGTTCACGATTTTTGTACTGGAGTTTATCAGAAACCAACGAAACAGTAAGTTGCTCCCGCTTATTGATAAAAACAAGTCGCTCACTAACAGGCTTGTTTGTCTCGTCAAAGAGCGTCAGTTGGGCGATACCTTCGAAAAAACCAGCCCGAGGTAATCGCACTACCGCCATTTTTTTTGTTAATCGTATTTTTGCCACCTGAACAATTTGGCCTCTTGTTTGAGCAATTAGCGTCAAAGTAGCGCTGGTGTCTGTGGTGGTTTTATTATGCATCAAGTAAACCAACACATTGTCTTTGTTCGTCAGGTTGTCAACTTGCATAACCACACCTTGTTCCTGCACAGTGGGCATTGGGTAAGTAGCCAGTGTTCCCTCAGCATTCGGCACGAAAGCGGTATAACTCTGTCCAGATTCAGGTTTGAACATAAAAT
>JANXVQ010001027.1 GCA_025351545.1 Spirosoma sp. | reverse complement strand
CTGGTTTTGTACCTCGATAAGGACGGTGTTTATTTACGCCGGGTCAGTCATCCGGCAGTTTTTGCCGCAACTGTCGCCCTGTTGTTTTTTACGTTTATTTACCGCGATGGTTACTTTCGCGAGACTTGGCGTTACTCATGTCAAGGGCTTGCGCTGAGTGGTATTCTACCCGCCGTTCTCTACGCTAAACCCTATGCCAGATTAAAGAATATACTAAGTAAGCCTGGTCTTGTTACGATCGGGAAGTTGAGTTATTCGCTCTATCTGTTTCATTGGGTTGGCGTTAGCATCGCCGAGAATTTAATTGGTGGACCCCGTCTAACAGTTGCCTGGCTGTTAACGGCTGTTCCAATAGGATTAATTCTCAGCCTGATCAGTTATCAATATGTTGAAAAACCAACGGCTAATCTGCGTAAACGCTTTGGCTCAACTGTCGAAACAACCGAGTTTACTATGGAATCGTCTCCAAACACTTTTCAGAAAACCGCCGTTAGCTGATCAGCAAGAAGCATCTGATTAACTGGTTACTTAATTTCATTTAGGGCAGTTGTCTGTTTAAACGCGCTAGTACCTGTTCCTGCTCAGGATTGGGTTTAGATAACCAATTACCGCTCCTGTTAATCAACTTATAGCGTTATGATAAATCAGTATTTGCGAAATGCAGCACGTCTGTTACGTGATGTTCGGCATTTGCCAAAGACACTTTATTTTAATTTCCACTATTTCCCGTTCAGGATAGCCATTCGTCTGCCGGTTATTGTTTCAGTCAATGTACGGCTGATTAAAATGCAGGGGCGAGTTATATTAAATGCTCCCGTAACACACCGAATGATTCGTATCGGTTTTGGGAATGTTGGTATTTTTGACCGCCATAGCTCTAAATCCATATGGGAGGTAAGGGGTACTGTTCAATTTGACGGCAAAGCTGATATTGGACATGGGTCTAAAATTTGTGTTAATGGACTGCTCACAATAGGCGATAATTTCACGGTTACTGCCGAAAGTCAAATTGTTTGTTTTAAGAAAATAACATTCGGTCGGGATTGTCTGGTATCATGGCAAGTACTGGTTATGGATACCGACTTCCATTCAATTTACGATGAGCATAAAGCTCATTTGAATATAGATCGGCCAATTTATATTGGTAACAAGAATTGGATTGGATGCCGTACACTTATTCTTAAAGGGGCTGCCACACCTGATAATTGTGTGATTGCCGCCGGAAGTACCGTCAGTCGTGCTATGAAAATCAGCAACACTATTCTCGCCGGCTCACCGGCTGCCGTTGTTAAGACGGATATTTCGTGGGCAAAATAAACGCTTGTGAACTTAGAATAATCAAACTTATTAGTCACAAAAAAGTACCCCATTCCCTATTGAAAACAGGGAGCGGGGTACTTTTTTGTGACTAATATTGGCTAAAGAGCTGCCAGTCAATTATGAACTATTGGTTGGATTTAAATCCTATATTCAGTATATTGTTTCTTTATAGGCTATATTAATGAGATACAGAAATCTAATTTTGGTTAAATGAAATATAATAAATACAGAAAATTAGCTCAAAAAGCTCTTATTTGAGAAAAATTGTGAACTACATGTTCCCCTTATAATCTATTTAATTTTTCGGGTAGTATTCGACAGAAAAACCGTCAAATACTACCGTTTATAGAATACAAAGCCTCTTCCTGCCCGTCTAGCGCAACTTTGATCAAGCAAAACGCAAAACGATCAAGGATATGCAATGGGGCAGTATAGTTATTGACTGTAGTGAAATCAACAAAAAATCTTATTTTGATTCAGTTATTCGTTTTTTTATGTTGACCATCATAATTCCTTTTTTCTTCAGCTTAAGCAGCTGTGCTCTATCTGATACTACCGATCCTGGCTCTGTATCGACAGTATCTTATTTGGGGAGCCGTGAAGCCGCTAGTATTTTAAATACAGAAGGATTTGAAAACGAGCGGATATCAAAATTTTGGCATACCGAATTGCGAACCTTCACCGCAGGTGTACTGGAAAAAGGGCAAGCCCGCGAAGGTAATCAGGCACTACGTTTCTCATGGATGCCCAGTCAATATGATGGTACTAACCCTACAATGCATTCTGAATTGGCTACTAATCCGCTTACCAACGGAGAAGCGGAGCGGTGGTATGGTTATAGTGTATACATGCCCTCATCAACGATGGCCGATGATAGTGATCCAGTTATTTTCAGCCAGTGGCATGGCGTCCCTGATCCGGGTTTTAGCGACACTGTTCCCCCGATAGCCTTTTGGCTGGAATCGAATAACAAAATAACGATGAGTTACCGGGCATCCAATAAACCGATTTATACCTTGCTCCAGCACCCTACCAGTCAAAAAACCATTGACTTAGGAACGGCTTCATTTGATCGTTGGGTTGATTATGTTCTTCACGTAAAATGGGATCCAAGTGGCAATCAAGGGGTACTTGAAGTATGGCAGGACGGTAAATTAGTTGTGAATGAGCAGACTATTTCAATTGGTTATCCCCAGATTAGCAAACCATTCTGGAAGATAGGTCTATACGCCTGGACAGGTAAAGCGTCGCACAAGGAGCGTGCTCTTTTATATGATGACATTCGTATCGGCGGGCCATCCGCTGGCTACGATGACGTAAAACCTGGCCGGGCTAATAATTCGGCTTGTGAGCGTCAGTAAGGGTAGCGCTTCACAACTTTTCCTCACCGAAATTGGAAAGTTGATCCTCTAAAATACAATCGATTATACCTTATTATTTACCACGGGTAACAGCGAAAGCTGCCTGGTCGATGACCGGGCGGCTTTCGCTGTTACCCGTGGTACGAATACAAACTTAGTCTGTTATATACGATATCGAATGGGATTCTTCCGAAATCGCTTTCGGTTCTTCCTGTTTTGAGAACGAGGCCAGAACCCGGTTATACAAGCCCAATAACTTGCCTTGTTCATGAGTCCAGGACAAATCATTTAATACTCGTTGATAGCCAAACTCGCCCATCTCGGTGCGGATATTGTCGTTGTCGAGGAGATATATTATTTTATCGGCAAAGTCATCGAGGTCGTTTGGCTTGGCGTAGAGCGACGCTTTCTGTGCCGAAAATCGGCCCTCTTTTAAATCAAACTGGACAATAGGCTTCTTTAGGGCCATATATTCCATGATTTTATTCATCGTCGAGAGGTTATTCATTTCGCTGGGCTTGTCTGGATTTACGCAAACGTCGGTTGTATTAAGTACATCGACCATCAGCTCATCTGATACACGACCGTAGAAATCGACATAATCCGATAAACCAAGTTTTTCTGACAGCTCCTTCATTTCAGCCTGGCCGGTGCCCCCGCCAATTATGGCAAATTGTACGTCCTGACGTTTTGCCACAAGCCGCTGCACAGCCATCAACAGCAAATCAATACCTTCCGACTCGCTAATGGTGCCAAGGTAGCCAACCAGATATTGCCGCCCTTTCTTATACATCAAATTGCCCGGGCCAAGCTTGAGTCTGTCAAGTTTAGGCCCGCTTCGCACTACGGTCACTTTATCGGCCGGCATCTTTCCCCGACGAATGGCAATCTCCTTATACGATTCATTGGTAGCAATACTGAAGTCGGCAACGCGGAACGATATACGCTCAAATAAGAGCATAAGTCGGTAGAAAAAGTCTTTCTTCCCAAATTTAGCCAGGTAAAATTCCGGGTTAATATCGTGATGATCGAATACATATTTCACACCAAATAACTTGAACGGTAGGGCTACCGTAAAGATTAAATCGGGTGGGTTACAACCGTGAATAGCGTGAAAGGGTTTTTTCGCGTAAATTTTGGTAGCGTGCCAGTACCACCAAAAAATGGAGGTGCCGTACTCGACCAGATAACCCAATGCGCCTGTAGCCTCTACCGGTAGCGGATGCCGATAAATATGAATGCCGTCAAGTTCCTCATAGCCGGTGGTGTAGCCCTTCATACGGGGACAAATAATGCTGACCTCGGCCCCTGCTTCGCGTAGAGTGGTAGCCTCCTGCCACACGCGCCGGTCGAAAGGCACGGGCAGATTCTCTACAATGATCAAAACATGTTTCCCCGAAAGTTGGGGATAGAGGAAATTATCCATATTATCTAATGTTGTAAAACAGTTGCTTCATGCGACCAATTGATGCCGATATACCGGTTCGTAGGGTCGGGGGTAATGGGTAAGCGAACTAAATCAATGATAATTTTTCCACTAGTGTTGTTGAGCAATTCACTGAACTCCAGTTCTTTAGTGCAAACTACCAATACGTCGGCCCACTGAATCAGGTCGCGGGCGTCTTTCACCAGTAACCGGGAAAGATGTGGAATATGCCTGTCAATGTATTCTTTGTTAGTACCGGTCAGTTCAGACATTCGTACATTATGGTCGTATATGCTCAGTGCAAATCCTTTGCCCAACAGCGTTTCGGCCAGTTCAACGGCAGGGCTGTTTCGGAGATCGTCGGTGCCGGCTTTAAAGCCAATACCCAAAAAGCCGACGTTGCGGTGGCTATGCTCCATTATTACCGCAATAGCGCGCTGCATCTGAATTTCATTTGTACGGTGAATGCTGCTGATTACGGGTACTTTCAAATATAGATCGTGGGCCAGCGTCTGCAATCCTTTTAGATCTTTGGGCAGACATGAACCGCCATAGGCGAAGCCCGGCTTGAAATAATAATTAGAAATGTTGAGTTGCTTGTCTTTACAGAAAATATCCATCACCTGATGCGAATCGATACCCAGCGCCGAACAGATATTACCGACTTCGTTGGCGAAAGAAATCTTGAGCGCGTGATACGTATTATTGACATACTTCATAATTTCGGCGGTGCGGATATCGGCCACGACTACCTCGGCCGGGAGTTCGTCATACAGGCTTCGTACAACCAGTCCGGCCCGCTCCGACGCTGTGCCGATAAGCGTAAGTGGTGGATGATAATAGTCATAGACGGCGGTTCCTTCACGCAGAAATTCGGGGTTGCTCACAACCGAAAAATCAATGTTGGCTGTCAATCCCGAGCGATCTTCTATCATAGCTGCGATTTGATCACACGTACCCGGCATTACCGTTGAGCGGAGGGCAATGACATGAAATGCATCGGGATTTATAATGGCTTTCTCGCGCAAAACATCGCCAAAATGTTCGGCTACGTTGAGAATATAGCTTAGATTCAGATGCCCCTGTGCCGTGGTGGGCGTGCCAACAGCGATAATCGATAAGTCGGTGCTAAAGATGGCTTCGCGAAAATCGGTTGTTGCCCGGATGCGCCCCAAACTGTGCTGGGCAGCAATAATAGTGTCAATATCTTTTTCGACAATGGTAGCCAGGCCGTCGTTAATCTGACCAACTTTTGTTGGATTAACATCTACTCCCACGACATAATGGCCGTTTTGAGAAAGGCAGCCCAAACTCACACAACCGACGTAGCCCAGGCCAAAAATGCTGATATTCATATGTGTATGGAGAATTAAGAATGATTGATTGATAATTGAGAAAATGTTTGCTCCTGTGCCTGAAAAGTGGGCGCCGGATACACTGCCAACTGGTGAATGAGCGTGATATTCTGGCCGGGTTCCAGTGTCATAAAAGCCCGAATGGTGGTTGTGGCTTGCAGCTGGTAAAATCCATCTGAATACCAGCCCAGCCGCGACGGCTCAAGTTGGCCCGTCACAACTTCGGTTTGAAGTAGGGAGTCTGTCGTTAGATCAATGTACCGTGTGGTGCCGGAATGCGTCAGAGAAACCGTATTTTGAGCAATAACCTCGGCCTCAACACCGGGGCCAAGATGAAACAGTACGTCTATCTGTCGGCTTTGCCGCCCATAGTTTTCGATTGAATCCCTGATTTGCAGCGTATCGCTTGTTCGGTCGAAGGAAAATGTACGCTGGTGTTTGCAGTGCAGCCGTTTATACCCGTCGTGAGTAGCCGTAAACTGATCGGTTTCAGCAGTTGAATTGCTGGATACGACCTGCGTTTTATAATGGTCGAGCCATAGCATTGCTCCCGCCTGAAGTGCCTGATTCTGACCGTCGAAACAGACGGTGTTGTGAGCGCGGGTGCTGATGAAGTAATTTCGCCAGTCGGGGTCGGTCTGGTAGGAATAGGTGCCGGGATCGGCCAGAAATACCTGCCCATCCAGGTGCATCATAAATGACAATGCATCGGCATGACCGTGGGCCGCAATAGACAGAAAACCAAGCGGGGCAGCATCGGCATGAATATAAATTTCGCGGGGCCGGGCCGGATCCTCGTCTATCTCCTGTTTCCGGATGATAAAATGGCCTTCTTCCGGATAGAACGTACTTTCCATTAAATCGGAGCGAGTTGGTACAGCCTCAAAGGTGTTCTGTCCCGTTGGTCCGAACAGTATATAATTTTTTAGATCAAAGCGCGGAGTTTCTCCCCATCCCGCCGACCGTTGCTTAAATAACGGGTCGCCAAATAATACGGCACCTGACCTCAGCAACGACTGAAAATTGTTGTGTGGGTAGCAGTCGTCGAGCAATAATACCCGGCCATCATCTTCATCCCCGTAGCGTGGAAACGTGCCTTTGCAGTCCAGAAACTGCGCGATATAATGCATCATTTGGCGTAGGCAGGTGTCATAAGCACCAGAAAAAGCATTGCCCGTTTGTTGGCCCACAACCTGCGCAATCAGAAAAAAATCGGTTATAAACTGGATGTATTCGGCCGCTTCTTCGCGATTGATTCCATGGCTGCTGTGTTGTTTTTGTATCTCACGCTCCAGCCCCGTTTTTGCATACGTTTGCCACGTGGCCGATTCTGGAAACGCCCAGAACGAAGCGGCTACGAACAGCCCGGAGTATTCGGAAATTAAATGATTATTAGCCGATGAATAATAGGACGGATTGGCATGACTATACACGCAATGCTGGTAAATACCTGGTAACCAACACGTATTGATGAAGTCCCGAAAGTTGGAGTCGGTTTCTGCCAGCGCCGATGCGTCAAGAATATTCCAGCTGATAAACCAGTTGATAATCCGGATATTGACCTCAATATTGCTATACCAGTTTACGCCCGTCAGGTATGGGTTTTCGGTAAACCACGAGCGGTTAATAGTCATAAACTGGTTTAAAAACCGTTTGTCGCCCGTTTGTCGGTATTGAACCGCTAGTTGGGGAAGAAAAAGCAGCCTGTTGATTTCCCAAACGTATTTGGCACTGCCAAACTGCCCGCTCCGAACGTCGGCATCTTTGGCATATGTTTTAGGAAATCGCAGTCCTGTACTACTGTCGAGGTGCCAATCTATCGGCTGATTTATATCAATTGTATGTCGAAAAATCGGTTGCGCCGTCTCGAACGTGACTTCAGCAGTTCGGATTGGGTCGAACGGTAAAATCGGTTTTGGTAAACAGGCGAGTTGCCCGGTTGGCTGCCATCCCATGCGGTGCCGTTCTGCTTTCTTTTGCGCAAACTGCCCTGCCCGAAAAATTATTTCCGATATTGACATAGACCGTAATCGGTTGTAGAGCCAGGTGTAGTTACGGGTCATGATTGATTAATATTGGACAACTTGATTGTTCAAATAATCCGGATGATATGGATTAGGGTATCTAACAAACAGCCCATTCTGTCGTAGAACTCACTCGTACAGACTTGGCTGCACATATGCTTTTAATGGAATTTTTTGTCGTGCAGCGTCTCGTGCTTTTGCAAAGGCTGACAGATAGAATAAATACAGTGGAATTGAATCCTGCTACAAGCCTATGCTGGCTTCTGGTCTAAGCTGTTTGCCACTATGCTGCACAGTAGATGGATATATAATTAGTGGTCATAAATAAATTAGCATTGTATATTTTTTTTATCAGTGCAATATAAATAAGAACTTTATTAAATAAAAGATTTATATATAGTTAATGAATATTTAAATTAATAAACTATATATAGTTTTATATATCAAGTTGATAATACAAATTAGTGGAAACTCAGTTGTACGGTCTTGTGTGATGGGCTACTGTATTTTATCTTTTTATGGGCTGATTTGCTGTTTATAGTAGACAAGCATCCTTATTTTCATACAGGGCTTTCTTATAAAAACTGACACGTTGATAATCAGACTATTCTTG
>JANXVQ010000862.1 GCA_025351545.1 Spirosoma sp. | reverse complement strand
GTAGATCGGAACATGGGTTACAGGGTTAGCTATAGAAATCTCGGATTTGCCTACACGGGGTGCTCAACTAGCAGGCTAATTTCTGCCATTTTGAGTTCTTATTGCAATACAGCTCAAACGTACTATAGAAATCGGTGCGGTCATTGGATTTCACAACCGATACCTTAATGGATGGCCGTAAATTCCGTACTTTAAACGTGCTGGATGACTTTAATGGCACCGGCCACCCGGCGGGAAGCCTTGGGAATCGAAGTAGCCTATTCACTACCCGCTCAGCGGGTGACTAGGCTATTGGATCAGCTAGTAGAACGCTTTGGAAAACCGGAGCGGTTACGCAGCGACAATGGCCCCGAATTTATCAGTCAGACGTTGCAGGACTGGTGCAAAGAAAACAATGTAATTTTACACTGGATTGAGCCAGGGAAGCCGACTCAGAATGCGTATATCGAACGGTTTAATGCGGGGACGCCCGTGCGGCACCTTTCGACGGGAAGTACTGAACGCCAATCTGTTTAGTAGTCTGATGCAAGTGCGCCGAACGGTAGAAGCCTGGCTGGTGGAGTATAATACGGAACGTCCCCATCAGGCGTTAAAGTTTATGACACCAGTCGAATACCGGCAGGCGGCTTAAACTCCAGTCAAAACTGGCTCATAAAACGGGGTAAGGACAAACGGATAACCGGATACGCAATCAATGTGGCAGCCGCGCTGTCTTCACGATCTAACATAACTGACTTTTGAATGGGTCATTGCTTTTCACCCCAGTACATATTTTCGGATCTTCAACATATCTAAACGCTTGTTGGATTTACTAATCAGATATTTATCAAACCGAATTGGCTATAGCAAAGTCATAGCGAATTATATACGATTCGGAAGATATACTCTCGTAGCTCCTCCCCTTTTTGTCATACCCGCTCAACCTACTTTATAACATTCCCAATTCTTTCCCCCCACTTTTTTTTCTAATTATTAATCCAAAATACTCTCAATTTCCATTTGAGAGTATTTTAAAAACTTTAAAGAAATTTAGCAACTTGCTAACTATTTGATTTTCAGTTAGTAATAAGCCTTTGTTATGACAAAAAAAGGGGGTTTTTATGACAAAAAAGGGGTGTTAGTATGACAAATTGGGGAACATCCTATGACAAAAAAGGGAGTAGGATATGACATTATTAAAAAAGTCATATCTTGTAAAAAAATTTAGCAAATATAGGCGGGTATGACAAATAAGAAAGAAGTCAAACCTATTGAATCTGATCAGCTTGTAATACTGAAGAATGCTGTCGCTATGGCTAAATATGATCTCAGCCGTAACCAACAAAAAGTATTCTTAGAGGTGGCCATGCTTGCCAAAAATAAGCCTGACGAGAAATTTTACAAGCTGTATATCAGGGAGTTCCTGAAAAACATAGGCGTTTCTACTAACGATACGGCAGAACTCAAGCGAGAGATTGAGGAGATGCGCAACATTACAATACACATACCTAAGACAAAAAGGGGAGGTGAACTTAAAGCGAATTTTTTTGCATCAGTTGAGATTTTTGAGAATCAAGGCAGTCGATTCATTGAAATAGAGTTATCCGAGAAGCTAAAACCATACTTCATTGAGATTGCTGAGGGTGATTTTTTCCACTATCAGATCGAGAATACTAGAGTCTTAAAATCAGCACACTCTATTCGCATGTACTTACTCCTGAAAAAATCAGAGTGGGTTAACAAGACTACCATTAGATATGACGAATTAAGAGGGTATTTAGGTGTTAAAGAGGGCGATTATAAGTTGTTTGGTGACTTCAAACGTCGTGTATTAGATAAATGCCAAGATGAGTTGAAGCAGAAAACCGACATAGCCTTTGAATATATGTTAATTCGGGAACGCCCGAACAATCCTAACACTCCAGTCCATAAGATTGCTTTCACCATTCAACGGAATGGTAAGACTCCTACGATTGTTGAAGTACCTCTATCTCCCCAAATTGTCATACCTCTTACAATCGAACCTGATCAAGAGTTGATTAAGCTTGCTCATGACATTGAAAGGATTGATGTAAACGAGCTGGCCACCTTAATTGGCAACTACGGTCGTGATCGTGTGCATGATGTTCTTGTACTGGCGAAAGAACAGGCTGACAAAGGCATTAAGATTCTCTCCCTAACTGCATACCTACACAACGCTATAAAGAACAACTCAGCACAAGGTAAAGCGCGTAAACAGGTGGATAGGAAGACTAGCACACAACTGACAAAAGTTCACACAGAGATCGAAGCAGTTATCAAGCGTGGAATATTTGCTTTTAGCAACGTCTACTATACTAGCCTTGGCATGAATGCCCCTACAGACAAAAAAACTGAGTTCTTAAACATTCTGATTGAAAGGATAGCCAAAAAGGAGGTCAGAAAACAAGACATATATGATGGCGAAACTCTCAAACAGGAAACCGTTAGATACTTATACGGCTATGAGTACCACAAAAAAACAGAAGATGAATTGGCCGCACTGTATATGCAGTCGATCAACAAGCCAGTTGTTAAAGAAAAAGGCTTCTGGAAGTATATATAATTAAGCTTTATCGTAATTGCGATTCCAAGTTTTTATAAAGAGTAACCAGTCCCATACCCTTGCTTATCAGTGTTTTAAAATTAAAATATATCATTATATAACTACATCAGTATGTCGATATATAATAACATACTGATGTAAATATATAAATAGTTTTTTATATATTTACATAACATAAAAAAAACCTATGCTGATTGTAATAAATGGATAATCAGTGCAAGCAAAATGAAAAAGATACTCATCGCCAACAGTAAGGGTGGCAGTTCTAAGAGTACGCTGGCTTTATCACTAGCGTACTGCTTGACTCAAAATTATAAGGTCTGCTTAGTTGATACCGACACTCAAGGCTCGATCAACAACTTCAAACAGTATGTTGGAATCGATGTGGTTGATAACTTGGACGGAAATTATGATATAGCGATCATCGACAGTCCACCATATTTAACCAACCAATTACCCGAATTGATAAAAAATGCCGACTTTGTACTGATTCCGTGCAGACCGAATTACTTTGACGCTTTGGCATTGAGTGGTATAATCGGAATGGTAAAAGGTAAAAAGGCAGGCATTGTATTAGTTCAGACTCAACACAGGGTTAACATCTCAGATGTGATTGATACCTTGAAAGAGTATGAGCTTCCAATTATCAAGCAGTCGATGAGCCAACGAGTAGCCTATGCTCGTGTGGCGATGCAAAACCCTTTTGATACTGACGATGTAAAAGCTCAAAAAGAAATACTCTCAATCGTTCTTGAAATCTTCTCAGCTATCAATGGATAAACCTAATGTAAAAGATCAGCTCAAAGGACTGATCAAAACAGCACCGCCAACTCCTATACAGGAGGTAAAACCTGTAACCCCAAAAAAGCAAAAATCAAACAAAAAACGACTCGTCAAAGATGACGATGAGTTCCATATCAATGCTCGTATACCAATGAGTTACGAAAGAACAATCAAGCGGTACTGCCTTGATCATGACATCAACATCCGAACTTTCCTGCTCGAAGCAATTGACACTAAATTAAGGAGTAGCTGACACATTCAGTTATATCCGCCACGTAGAGCTTATAAAAATTTGTTAATCAATCAGTTACACAGATATAACTACCTATAATGGGCGTTACATTGGCCAGTAGCGTATAGTACCCGGAGTAAGTGTAAATTTGGGGTCACTGACCACTGTATTTCGGGCTTGAATGGTTTTAACGTTGTTTAGCATCAAAAATGACCGCTTTCACACGTAAACAGCAAAATCATTAACTGCTATAATTGAACGGTAAAAGCATATATTTTTGTGTAAGTCGTTGTTTGAAGGCTGTTAAGTCTTTTTCATGGCGAAAAAGGCGGGTTTGTATTAACTATCCCAGAAACGACAATCGCAGCCTGATAACATGGCGCTCGGATTGACCAAAACTAGGGGTAGTTGACACAGTTGGGGTATATCCGCCAGACTACTGGACATAGAGCCATTTCCCGGTTTTTATCGTTTGAATGCGCTTTTCTAAATAATCCATAAATTGCTTCAACGACTTGACCTGACTTCGAAGAACCGATAGGCCCTGTCGAAATAACGAGACCACTAAACTCTGCTTGCCGTTTCGGTAAGTCTTTTGCTTGTTAACGGGCTTGGCAAAACCAGCCTGTAAAGACAACACGTAGGACATTACGACTAGGGCCATAACCAACAAGATCTTGCTGTCTTTCTTGAAATTAAGCCGGGCCGCCGGGCGGTCTTCCAACCGGGTCGCCGGAGCGATTGAAGCCCTGTGACTTTAACTGTTTGAAGCAGATCTCAATGCGCCATCGAAGTCGATAAGCTTCGCTAATCTGGATTTTATGGGTCAAGGAGGAGATGAAAAACAACAACGGTTCGGCGGGGTCGGCCTGGGGATTTTTCAGAACCACCACCGATAACAGACAGCCATTTAGCGTAAAGGGCTTGATGACCCCTCGCTTATGCCAACGAGCTTGGCGGCACAATTTGGAGTAAGCCGCTCCCGAAGCCGCTCCGATGGGTAATTTATAACAACCCTCTGGTAAACGAATCACGAAATCGATGTTCTCTTGGACCAAAAAAGCGAACCAGGTTTCACCAATATAGGGGGGCCGCCCACATTCGTACGAAATGTTCCATCAAGG
>JANXVQ010000860.1 GCA_025351545.1 Spirosoma sp. | reverse complement strand
TTTTTATTATCACTACCATAGTTTATGGCAGGCACAAAAGAGACACCCCGTCAGAAAATGATCGGGATGATGTATCTGGTTTTGACCGCATTACTGGCTCTGCAAGTCACGTCGGCCATTCTGGAGAAATTCGTTTTAATTAACAACAGTTTAGAGCAGTCTACAGGAGCCGTTAGTAAGGTTAACCAGTCTACTTTTGATAATATCCGGGCAACAGTCGAAAAATCCGGTAATAGAGCCACTGACCTAGCCATTGTTAAACAAGCTGATGAAGTTCGGAAATTAACGGCCGATGTGAGTGGTGAACTTGACAAACTCAAGGAGCAAATCGTAACCGCAAGTGGTGGTCGTGATGAAGCAGGTAATATCAAAAACCTGAGCGAAGAAGAGTCTGTAGCTCAACTTATGATTGGTACAAATCGTAATGGTGCTGCTTTTAAGTTGAAAGATCAACTAAATAACTACACTGAAAACCTGTCCAGACTTTCGGGTAACAAGTATGGCCCGATGGCTCTCGATGGCAAGGATGATCCAATTGCCAGTCATTCGCCTGACCAGAAGAGGAAAGATTTTTCTGAGTTAAATTTTGCACAAACTCCAGTACCAGCAGCTTTAGCCGTTTTAAGCCAGAAGCAGACTGATGTACGTCGGCTTGAAGGCGAGGTGCTGGAAGTACTAGCCAGTAAAGTTGGTGCACAGGATGTGAAATTTGACAAAATTCTTGCCATGTTGAGCATGGACTCAAAAGTGGTAGTAGCCGGTACCAAGTTTAAAGGCCAGATGTTTTTGGCCGCTTCGTCTTCAGGTATTCAACCAAGAATGAGCTTAAACGGTGGAGCTGTACGTGTGCAGGATGGTCAGGGGCTTATTGAATTTACAGCACAAGGGGGAGCCTATGATAAAAATGGCTTGTCAAAACGGACGCTTACTGGCTCGATTGCTTACCAGACACCTGCCGGCTTGAAGACCGTTCCCTTGTCTGCTGAGTATTTTGTTGCAAAACCTTCCTATGAGATTGAGTCGGGCTCATTCCCGCCTTTGTACCTTGGCTGTGCTAATAAACTGAGTGTACAGAGCCCGCAATTGGGTGCGCTTTGGAACCCGAGTTTCTCTGCCGATGGTGGTTCTGTTATCACATCGGGCGAAAAAGGCAAAATTACAATTGTTCCCAGTGCGGCCCGCTTAACGTTAAATGTTAGTAATGCTGGTAGTTTACTGGGTAAGAATGACTTCCGTGTAAACAAAGTGCCAAAACCAACGATAGAGTATTATGTTGGAGGTACTAAATCGGGTGATCCGCGTGGTGTTCCTGTCGGTTCAGCGCGTAGTATACGGGTATTGGCGGTAGCCGATGAAAGCTTTCGCAATTATTCGCCTGATGATGCTAATTTCCGTGTTACGGGTATTACCGTTATTCTGGCACGCGGTACGCGCAAAATTGGTCAGGCTAATTTAGGTCCTGGAGGTGGTTCAATTGGCTCACTAGCAGCCGATGCACAACCTGGCGACCGTTTATCCGTTCAGGTTGACGGCGTTCAGCGCCGGAACTTTCGTGGTGATATAAGTGATGTTTCTATGGGTAGTCCTCAGCAAACAATACCGCTTTATTAATCGTACTAAAAAAAGCAGTCCTTCGTTATGAAAAGGAACAGAGGACACAAACAACGCTTGACAATGAAACAAGTTAGAACGATGGCCATAGCTGCTGCGTTACTGGCGGTAGCTGGTGGAGGAGCGATAGCGCAGGAGAAAGCGAATAATGGCATAAATGCAAATTCGGTTCGGTCAATCAATGAGAACGATATAATGATGAAGAAAACCCTTTGGCGTCGCGTTGACCTGAAGGAGAAACAAAATCAATCATTATTCTCGAAGAATAACGAAATATCAAAGTATCTGATTGATGCGATGAAGGCTGGCTTGATTGATGGTTATGAAAATGACTCGGTGGTTACTAAACTGACACCTGCGAAATTTCAACAGCGTATGATCATGCCAAACACGGGTGGTGGTTTATCTGCGGAAGAAATCGCGGCTGGCTTCGGTACGGAAGCAAACGGGAAAGGCGATGGCTGGGATGATAAGAAGAAGACAGATTCTAAGAAAGTAGCGGCAAAACCGGCTGATGACGGATGGGGAGCGCCTAAGAAGGCGGCAGCAACTCAACCGGCCGATGACGGGTGGGGAGCGCCCAAAAAGAAAACTGTAGCTAAGAACTCGAAGGGTAAAAAGAGCAAAGTAGTGCAGCCTGTAGTTGAAGCGCCTAAAGTTGATACAGTTGCTAAAGTTGCGGCTGTTCCGATGGGGGATGAATATTTCGCCAAAGACTTCAACATAATGGAGATTAAAGAAGACTGGATTTTTGATAAGAAGCGGTCACGTTTATACTACGATATTCAAACGATAACGATTTATTTGCCTTCGGACAAAAATACGGCGGGTGTAGAAACGCCATTGGCTACGTTCAAGTACAAAGATTTGGACAAGCTATTCCGTAGTGATCCCAAAAAATTCATCTGGTATAACCCGCAAAATCAGGCGCAGCATAAGAATCTGGCCGATGCGTTTGATTTACGCTTGTTCTACGGTCGGATAACAAAGGTTGCTAATCCAGGTGATACCGACTTAGTTGGCATGTATGGTGACCGGGAAGGGTTGCTGAAATCTTATCAAACAGAATACGAGCTAATGGAAACCGAGCATAGTCTCTGGGAATATTAAAAAAAAAGCGGCTTTTCAGCCGCTTTTTTTTTGTGATTATGACAGTAAGTGAGCGGCTTCCCGGCCGCTTTACTTTTCATCCATTTTCAATCGTATCAAAATACTTTTTCAATTTATC
>JANXVQ010000832.1 GCA_025351545.1 Spirosoma sp. | reverse complement strand
GTACCAACCGGAACGGGTTGCTGGCTATATACCCGCAGTTGGCCGTAGGGCGTCTGTATCCGTTTATTCATTGGATAAACGACCTCATTGATCCTCACCAGACTAGTTTTCGGGAAGGACAACGTCAGCGGATTCGTGTACAGATCCGATGCTGCCTTTTCGATAATCAGTTTAACGGGAGGGGTAAACGTTTCCCGGTCTCCAAACGAAGTAGGGATATAATATCGTGTCGCCAGATCCAGGCGGGTCACGATCTTGTTCATGAGGGTGTATGATTTCAGGATCTCGATTTCATTTTCCACCACTTTTTTGGGTGTGAAAATTTCAAGTTCCTTGAGCATATTGTCTCCATCGAGGCCTTTTTTCTCGTCTTTTATCAACAGGCTGGCCTGGACTTTATAGATGGGTGGCTGATAGAGCAGGTACACGTAGGCACCTGCCAACGCAAGGGCGATGCAGACAATGAACCACGGCCAGTTGCGTACATAGCGCATCAGCACCGCGCGCAGGTTTTTGTTTTCGCCTTCTACCAACTGGTAGGGAACATAAGAGTAGTTCTTGTCGGTCATAATGTTGGGTGGGTATAGAGAGTAAAAAGCTTAACGACGGGTAACAATGATCGCTACAAACGACAGGGCACTTAGAATGATGGGCACGGTTTGATAGAATCGGTCGGCACTGGCGACGCGGGATTTTCCTGGCTCTATATACACAATATCGTTGGGATGCAGGTAGTAATAGGGAGACATGAACACGTCCTGTTTAGTCAGGTTCAAGCGTGCGTATGATCGCTGGCCGTTCTCCTCCCGAACGACCAAGACATTGTCACGTCGTCCGTAAATAGTCAGGTCACCGGCCAGGCCAAGGGCTTCGGGCAGCGTAATTCGCTCGTTAGAAATATTAAACAGCGAAGGTCGTGCTACTTCGCCCAGCACTGTCACGCGAAAGTTTAAGTTGCGTACGCTTACCGTTGGTTCCTTGAGGTAATTTTTGAGTTTAAGCCGAATTTGTTCCGCCACCTGCGTATTTGTCTGTCCACTCACGAGTACCCGTCCCAGCAATGGCAGGGTGATACTGCTGTCGGCGGCTACCGCATAGCCAAGAATCGTTGGCAGCGGTGTTGTTTGGCTAACTGTTCCCGGCAACGCATTCACCTGAGTCGAATACGGATTGAAGAACGCAGACGCTTCGGGGTTCAGACTGCTCACCTGAATTGACAATATATCGCCCGGCTGAACAGTCGACATGAACGGTTTCAGCAAGAGTGAATCGGGTCGGCCAGTGAGGTTTTGAAAGTAAACCAGTTGCCTGGGGCTTACGCAACTCGCTAACATAAACAGCGCGGCAAGCAGGCTTAGTAATGGCTTAACTAGATTGGCAACAGACCAATTTAACGTATAAAGTTTGTACATTTTCGGTGGATAAACGTAGAGGATAAATTAATATAAGGTAGACTACTTTATCAATTAGTTAAAGCAATTCTACTAAATGTAAGTTATATTAGTCTGGTAAAAAAATACAGATTAACTAAATCTAATTTCTAACCAAACAAATATAAACTTTTCGCATTTTTCAAAAAACACAAGTTCAATAAAATCCCTAATGATATACATAACAAGTAAAAAATAATTCAAAACTACTTCAAAACTACTTTAACGACACCTCTGACTTTAATGAATACCCAGGGCTTTCTTATAAAAACTGACACGTTGATAATCAGACTATTCTTGTGAGGTCGGTTTCTCAAAACCTCGTTTTGTTCGGTTTGAAGAAACCTCACAGGTCAGATTTAAGAATCTGACCTCACACAAGGCATTTTTATAAGAAAACCCTGTATGAATACCCTATAATACCAACTACATGATCTGATACTGTAATGTAGAAAGAAATTAAAGAAGCAAAGATTTTACATAACCTTTAGAAACTGTCTGAAAATTATTTTTGACCAGCCTGACACCACTAAGCCCCTACAGGGGTTGGGGGCTTTGCTCACTGACTTTTTATATAGTTGCCATGATACTGCCGGAGCAGCGCATCCAACTGGTAACCGACTTTATAGCGGGACCCAATGTTGTAGCCCCGGCTATAAGCATATTCCCAGCGAAACTCCTCCGTTGTCCGGAGCCGCCACCGCTGGCTTTGTACAAGTCGCCCCGGTGCAATGGGGATGGCGAAATTGAAGCCCCCCGTTCCACCGTTCCCTGTCTTGGTCATATAAAAACCGACTTCAACATTGCCAAGTTGCCGGATAAAATCCATCCGTACGCCCCTATCCTGGTACAAGTACTGCCCACCCGACACTTTGATGGTCACATTCCGCTGTGGAAATCGGTAGGCTACATCGGCCAGGATCATCACGTTTTTCATGGCTTCGTAATACAATCCGTTTTGCGGGAAGTAATAGAAACCCGTTACACTTGATTCGACACCGTAGGACCAGTTTTTGGTTAAATCAGCATGGCGGTACTGCACATTGATACCATATTGATCCGAATAAAAC
>JANXVQ010000761.1 GCA_025351545.1 Spirosoma sp. | reverse complement strand
GGCCGCCGAGCGCGAACTGGGCGAGTTGAAGTCCCGTTTCGTGTCAATGGCTTCGCATGAGTTTAGAACGCCACTGAGTGCGGTGCTAACCTCAGCATCGCTGATCGAAAAATACCCCGCTGCCGACCAGCAGGACAAACGACTTCGGCACATTCATCGAATTAAGTCGTCGGTAAATCATCTCAACGATATTCTGGAGGAGTTTCTATCGGTGGGGCGACTCGAAGAAGGGCGTGTGGAAGCCAACCGGGCGTGGACCGAATTACCCATGCTGGTTAACGAAGTGGTAATTGATTTACAGGATATGCTGAAAAGCGGGCAACTTATTCAAACCCAGTTCGATTGCCCGCTACCCGTACTTTCTGACCCATCGCTGCTGCGGAAAATTCTGGTGAACCTGTTATCGAATGCCATTAAATATTCGGGCGATAATCAGATAATCCATCTGGGAGTTCAATCCAATAAACGTGTGTTTCATCTCGTCCTTCGCGACGAAGGAATCGGCATTTCTATTGATGACCAGAAACATTTATTTGAACGCTTTTTCCGGGCCAAAAACGCAACCAATTTTTCGGGTACCGGCCTTGGATTACATATTGTTGCCAAATATCTCGAACTGCTGGGCGGCACCATTGACTTAGTT
The DNA here is from genome assembly GCA_025351545.1 of Spirosoma sp. GTDB lineage: Bacteria > Bacteroidota > Bacteroidia > Cytophagales > Spirosomataceae > Spirosoma. The sequence continues at coordinate 4,366 of JANXVQ010000761.1, read as the reverse complement.
AGCCAGGTAGGAGAAGGCACCACCGTTACACTTATCTTCCCCTATGGAAACCATTCTGCTCATTGACGATGATGCCGATATTCGTGAGAATACGGCAGAAATTCTGGAATTGTCCGGGTATCGGGTACTAACGGCCGAGAATGGGAAACTCGGCGTGGAGAAATCTTCGGGCCGATGATTACAACCTGAATCAGGAGAGACTCGCACAGTTTCTCGCGCGATGATCTGGCTACCGTTATCGGAACCGCCACCGAATCGATAATCCGCACCCTCAGCGAATTCAAACACGATGGCCTGACCGACGTGAGTACAGCGGGTAACAGCCCGAAGTGCCTGATGTCTCATGTCCAGTCTAAATACGTGTGAATAATATTTAGAATGGAAATGCCTTAAGCGTCACAGTACCATACCCAGATAGGCGAGGAGTTGAGAGGTCAGGCGCGAGAAATGCTTTAATCAATTACACGTTTTTCAGATGGGCTATAATTGGCAATGTCAGTCATAGCCTTTCACCTTGCCAAATCGCCCGGATAAGTGAGTAGCGGGGCTTTTTATCTCCTTCGTGCATGGGATCGAAGTCATTCAGAAGGGTACGCATTGTAAGCTATTACGACAAAAAGTAAGTTTTCGCCTGGTACTTAGCTATATTTACAGTTATGGCAATTCCCTGTTTAGATATTCAACACCTGAAAACCAGTCGTCAACACGAGGAAACTGGTCTTCAAAATCATTACTTGTTTCAGTGGCAAAACCGCCGACAACTGGGCCCTGTTGTGCTTCAACTCGACCTGTTAGATGCCCGTGGTAAAGTAATTACTACAAGCCGAACCAAGCTGCCCAAAGTTCGGGTAACCAGCTATGTGCCCGCTACAGCTACCCAACCCTCGCAGCCTCTCTATGACGGGTCTGTTTTTGTTGAAATCGATGATGTAGTACCGGACGAATTACCGACCACCTTTCGCTACAGAACCATATCAGGAGCCTTCAAAAAATCTGACGTGGTAAGTGGCCCAATGGATGGTATATACGACGAATTATTGACAGATAAGTAAGTAACTCGTCGAATCGACGTACTATGTGAGCTTATGAAAAGCAGACCGCGTTAATGGATCAATAAAAATCTATTTTTGGTTACATATTTGCCATCTTCAGTTGTCAAACTTTCTAATTCATAGTATGAAATGTGGCGTTTTTCTGTTTATTTAGTCAAAAAATAACATAATAACTTGTCGTGAATAAAGCCTTATCCTGATAGGATTGGGCTTTATTGCTTTATAAGTGGGGGTTATGAGTACTTTGCTCAAGTGATTCTATAGGGTCAGTTAACCCCATGAGTGCGGAGTTAATCTTCGTCTGAAGGCTAATGAAGGCAGTTTCATAGATATGCTCTGCCGGTATTTCTCTCTTTTGGCAGGACGAGTAAGCAAATAACCTTTTCAATTCAGGCAGTTCCTGTTCGTTATGATGGGCAAACACCTGCACCATGTGGCTGTACTGCGAATTGTATTTATCTAACAACAGGAGTTGCATAGCAATATCAGTCATGAGTTGGTGCCCTGCCAGCATGTAGAGGTAACCATTCACGGGAGAAAGGTATTGAATGCGCTTGTTTTCCTCGGCTAAATGAGTAATCAAGACCGTTTGCATGTCTTGTGGAGATCAGTGATAACCGTCCAAAAGCTAAAATTGTGCCAATTGCAGATGTGAGCATACCTCGTTCCGCTATTTTACACCATCGTCTGCATTGCTGGCTGTTAATCGCGTACTATTCGTACATTTCTCTTGTCAAATCAAACCCGGCTATTGCTGGCAAGCGATCTGGATTCACCTTATTAAGCGATTGGTATGGTAGTAGTTGAAACAAAACAAGCCCGGAATCCCGGGCTTGTTTGCACATTCTTAATCTTTATCAAAAACAAGTTTTACGCTCTCGCCGAAATAGTGCCTGCTGTATGACGAAATAGTGCCTGAAAACACTTACTGGCCGGGCTGGTATTTCTCGTTGAACTATGTTTTTTTTGAATTTTATCCTCCTGATTCCTCCTCTTTTTTCTTCTTTAACCCGGCATCCAGCAGGGATTTCCCTACGAGGACAACCAGCACTGAACTCATCGGTAAGAATCTGGGTATGGGTGTATTCGCGGTCATCGTGTAGATAACTGAAATTATCAGGATAATAGCGGCTAAAACATATAATGTGATGCCTGCGTATCGTAAAGCTTTTGCGGAAAGATTCATGTTCAGTAGCTTGTCGCTTATAGGTATTTGTGGCAGGGAAGTAGGTTCTCCCAAAATCTCATACGCGTAAAGTAATGCAGGCTCGTCGTGATGGGCGGAACGACTGGTATGGTATGGTGTCTTATTTCTTCTCTGCTAAGTGCTTAACCAATCCCTTAAGTTCCTCAGTTTACTTCTGTTGACGACTATTCCACCAGGGTGATCCTGTTGACTTTTTTTTCCAAATCTACTATTTTGATAGGAATTGTTAATTTTTTTGCCAAACTTTGAACCCTAATTCGAATTAATAATGCAAACAGGAACTGTAAAATTTTTTAATGAAACCAAAGGATTTGGTTTCATTAATCCCGATAATGGTGGTGAAGATATTTTTGTTCATGCTTCAGGTCTGATGGATCAAATCCGGGAGAATGACAAAGTGAAATTTACCGTTGAGCAAGGTAAGAAAGGCTTAAACGCCGTGAACGTTGAAATGGCTTAGTCGAACGATATATTCAGTTACGCCTTCTGAAAAACATGCCCGAAAGGCATGTTTTTTTATTTTACAGCTGTCGTTTTAGTCGGAGATGTGTTTTGGAGATGAATAGGAGCGAACAACACTGGAGCTGAATTGCTGTTGATTTCGTTTATCATCGACCGGTAATCTTCTGCATTCTTGCGAAGCGCCAATTCAGCTTTCTTTTATTAAGAAATACGCTTATTTCTAATCGATGGTCTCTGCATAGAACTGCCGCGCTTTCTCGCGTGCCCGTTTCAGGCACATCTTTACGGCACTCTCCTTCAAATTGAGTTGGCTGGCAATCTGACGAATATCCAAATCCTGTTGGTATTTCATTCGCAGCAGGGTAGCTTCCTGGGTATTTAGATTATTCATCGCCACCGTGAGCTGATTCAGCCGCTCTTCACGAGTTCCATAGTCATAAGTATAGACATAATTAGTTGCCTCCCGTAGTGTTTAAAGACAACCCCAGGTTTAGTCGGTTCGTCTACCATTTTAGCAACATAGTCTACCGGAAAATCAAGAATGATAAATGTGGCGGGGTATAATCCGGTTTGGGGTAGATCAGAAGGGTGCTGCTGCCACCGTTGATATGGAGGGCTAATAAACTCATTGGCTCCTCCGTAACGTCCAGACCAGGTATTTCCCCATAAAATGCGTCGACGAGAATTCTCACACAGCATCAGCCAAAGACGGCTAGATGCTGTGTGAAAATGGCCTCATACTTAGCCGCAGCAGCAGATTGACTGGCTTCCTTACAAGCCTCAACAATCGTTTGTAATATGTACAGATCAGCATTGGGGCTGCTAAAATGGCCTTGTCCGCTCCTGGCATAGGTCAGGTTCTGATCGGCACGAACAGCCATTGTATCGGCTATCGTAAGAGCTTTTTTGGGGTCATCCAACGCGAACAGGAACCGTATATAGTTGGACGAAATCTGATCAAAGGGAAGACTCTTGTCCGGCATGACTTTTAAGGAATAATCCAGCACCTCACGCGCTTTGCCTTTCTGGCCTTCCCGAAGGAGTTGATCGGCCAGCCGGAAGAACGCTATCCGGGCTGAGATAATTGGTGGGCCTTTGTAGGTCTCGTCATAATACACATCTGGATTGTCGAGTTCCCGCCAGACCGTTTTATGCATCATATTGGTATACATAATCTCCGAGTTAACGTAACCATCCACCGCCCCCGGCACGGCCACTGGCATCAGGCGGTAGGTATAGCCCTCCAGCTGCATATAAGGCTTTAGATTCAGGTAATGGGCCGTTGCCAGTGTACTCGAAAAGTAGATGGGCCGTTGCCAGTTATTGGCCGCAATTATGTCGAGCATAACCAAATCAGGCTTGTATAGATCCTTCTTCCCGATGGTCCATTGGAGGGTATCTTTTAGCAACGGTCGTAACTCCGCCGGGACAAACCTGGCCTGATCGACCGCTTTTCTATCAATTGGCAGGTATAGTATGGACGACGGTAAGATGTTGGTCATTTCTCCACTGGTGAGTGGCACCTGAATGGCCGGATTGCCGGTCTTTACTAAGTTGATATACTGCTTCAGATCAATACCGTTTTTTACGCCCGCAATCTCGTAAAAGGGCACAATATCATTTTTACCCTTGTTAAACTGATCAA
>JANXVQ010000739.1 GCA_025351545.1 Spirosoma sp. | reverse complement strand
GTGGAGTCGGGTTTGAGAACCCGACTCCACAACAACAAAGCCACACCACCAACTTTTATTCTAATATAAGCAGAAACAATAGAACTTTAGTTACAAATATACCCATTTCAACAAAATTATATTTCGAGCAACTATATAGTTTCACACCTTCCTGCATCAGTATGATCTGCTCTGTTTGACGAGTCAGTATTTTTTCATAACCTTTACTAACCTACGGCTGATTACATCGTAGCCTTTATCTGAAGGATGCAGTCCATCATAGGTCCTGTCGATGGCGTCAACAGGATACGGATATTCGTCCGTTTCGGGATTAAACGGAAGATCTATAAATTTCGGATACGCATAGTTGGTATACACACCCGTTTTTGGATCTTTCAGGCGTTTGTACTTCACCAATTTTTTAAGCTGTAAATCCCTCGTATGGTAGAGATCAACAACTTGAAAATGTTCATAGCGCCCGATGGAATCAATGGCATTGGCAAACGATTCGAGGTTTTGCCCGTTTTTGGCTTTGTATGACCCAAACGCGTTGTTTTTCATATTTGTCAGATACACAAAATCTCCCCGCTGCATCGGTGTAATCAACAGGATATGCGCCTGGGGATTCAGGCTGCGTAGCTTGTCAATAATTAGTCGGAATGAACCATATACTGTCGTATTGCCAGTATTGTGCTGATAATCTTCCAGCCGGCCCAAAGGCCGGCCAGACCACCAATCGTTAGTGCCCAGAAAGACAGAATAAATATCGGCTTTGGTTAAGCCCAATTTCTCAATCTCCTTGGCAATGCCGCCAGCTGTCCATCCATTATGACCCTGATTGCTGTAGTGAATGTGTGGAAGTTTCTCAGCTACTCTGGTCATATAGCCTTTTGTAATTCGGTTACCGGTTTCGTCCAGATGCTCATTTAAATAGGTAATCGAATCCCCAATGGCTATCCAGGTCAATTCTTTGTGTTTGAAAGAACTAATCAGGCAAACCAGCACTATAAGTATAAACAGGTTTTTCATGTTATTTTTATTCATGCGACGTTAATTGGAACCAGGCAGCTAGTCATTTTTTAGCCACGCCCAATTTGCTGAAAAGGTGAGTGGCCGAATCATTTACTCTGTCTCGTCTTTGATCTCATTCCTGACCAGTTTGGATGCTACATCCGGCAATAGTCGAACGAAATAATGTAAATCAGACTTTAAAACAAGAAAAGAATTATAGAAAGTTGACTCCAAAATGGTGCACCAACCTAACCTCTCCCCCACTGCCTTCTGGGATGTGGACATGAAAACGCTGGACTATGAAGTCAACGCTCGGTTTGTTGTTGAGAAAGTAATGAACTATGGGTTATGGGCCGATATACTGGAAATTTTGCGGTACTATGGCCACCAGCGTGTTAAAGCGGAGATTGTTCAGGCAGCTTATCTTAAAAAGAAAACGCTGTCGTTCTGTTGCGTTATCTTTGATCTTACCCCTAACCAGTTTCGATGCTACACCCGGCAACAGTCGAACCCACTACGCTGGAATTATTAAAACGGCTTATGCAACAGCCTGTCCTTAAGTCGTTTGCACTAGCTGGCGGCACCAACTTAGCGTTGCAGTTTGGGCACCGACTATCAATTGATCTAGATCTATTTACGGATCAGTCGTTCTCAGAGCTAGCATTGTTTGACGAATTAATATCCAACTTCCCGACAGTAATCAAAACTGACGAAGCCAAAAATACGTTGAGCCTATTTATTGAAGGCATCAAAGTAGATTTACTAGCGCATCGCTATCCGCTAATTAGCCCCTTTACAGAAAAATCTGGTATCCGGTTTTGGTCAATTAACGATGTTATTGCCATGAAATTAGGTGCGGTTAGCGGTCGGGGAGCCAAGAAAGACTTTTGGGATTTAGCCGAGTTGCTCAACCACTTCTCGCTGGCGCAAATGCTACAGTTCTTTACAGCCAAATATGTCAATAGTGACCCTGGATACGTGATTCGCTCATTGACCTATTTTGACGATGCCGAGTTACAGGCTGATCCTATAACGCTCAATGGTGTTACATGGCCGGAGGTTAAGCAACGAGTTTTGCAAGCCGTTAGAGAATTGATATAATCGTTTCAGCAGTATTTTCACCGTCAGCCCGTTACCAAAATCTTTTCAAAAATCACTGCATTCCGTTGCGGGTTGCCCGTCGGTTTGCCTATTTTTACATACGAACGAAATCCTGTAAACCAGCCGGGCCGCCGTTGCGAAAGTCCGACGAATCACAGCCGCATTAGCGATCCTATCAAATCATGCAATTTTCACATCTCCACTGCCACACTCAATACTCACTGCTCGATGGGCAGGCAGACATTAAAAAGCTGCTTAAAAAGGCTAAAGCCGATAATATGCCCGCCGTGGCTATCACAGATCACGGCAATATGTTCGGGGTATTCGAGTTTGTAGCCGAGGCCAGTAAACAGGGAATTAAACCCATTGTTGGCTGCGAGTTTTACGTGGTAGAAGACCATACCATCAAGCAGTTTACAAAGGAAAAAAAAGACGTTCGGTATCACCAGCTCCTGCTGGCCAAGAACGCACAGGGATACAAAAACCTGTCAAAACTCTGCTCGCTGGGCTATATGGAGGGGCTGTACGGCAAGTATCCCCGCGTTACGAAAGCCCTGATTGAACAATACAAAGAGGGCCTGATTGCCTCCACCTGCTGCATTGGGGCATCGGTGCCAAAAACAATCCTCAAGAAAGGCGAAGAAGCGGGCGAAATAGAATTTAAGTGGTGGCTCGACCGCTTTGGCGAAGATTACTACGTTGAGTTGCAACGTCACGAGATTCCCGACCAGATCAAAGCCAATGAGATTCTGATCAAGTTCGCCCGGAAATATAACGTCAAGATTATTGCCTCTAATGATTCGCACTATGTGGATCAGGACGACTGGGTTGCACACGATATTTTGCTATGCGTGAACACCAACGAAAAGCAGAGTACGCCGTCGATGAAAGATTTCAGCGACGACGATGTGATGCCCAAAAACACGCGCTTTGCTTTCTTCAGCGATCAGTTCTATTTCAAGAACACGCAGGAAATGACTACGCTTTTCAAAGACCTTCCCGAAGCCATCGATAATACCAACGAGGTTGTTGGAAAGGTGGAAACACTGAAGTTGAAGCGTGACATTATGCTGCCCAACTTCCCGATTCCGAAGGAATTTCAGCAACATTCCGACGATGTGCTGAACCAGTGGGAATACCTGCGCCACCTTACCTACGAAGGAGCCAAGGAACGGTATGTGGACATCTTGCCCAACATTCAGGAACGGCTTGATTTTGAGTTGTTTACCATTAGAACAATGGGGTTTGCCGGGTACTTTCTCATCGTGGCCGATTTCATTAAGGCCGGGCGCGATCTGGGTGTTATGATTGGTCCGGGTCGTGGGTCGGCGGCTGGTAGCGCGGTGGCTTATTGTACCGGCATTACCAATATCGACCCCATCAAATATGACTTGCTGTTCGAGCGGTTCCTGAACCCCGACCGGAAGTCGATGCCCGATATTGACACCGACTTTGACGATGAAGGTCGGCAAAAGGTGATTGATTATGTTGTGCAGAAATACGGTAAGCAGCAAGTAGCGCAGATCGTTACGTACGGTACGATGGCGTCTAAATCGTCGATCAAAGACGTAGCGCGTGTCCTGGATTTACCCTTGCAGGACGCCAATGCGATTGTGAAACTCGTGCCCGACAAGCCGACGTATAACATGACGCTCAAACGTATCTTCGAAGACCCACTCGACGGACCTGGGGGTTTAGCGAGCGTGATTCAGCCGGAGGAAATGGAGAACGTGAAGCGGATGCGGGCACTCGAATCGGGCGATAAGAGTGCGGCCCAAGCTATGCGAATCGTAGATTATGAAAAGGTATCGGCGGTGCTCAAACAAGCTCGAAAACTTGAAGGTACGGTACGTAATACAGGCTTGCACGCGGCCGGAATCATCATTGCGCCCAGCGATTTATCGGATATTGTTCCGGTATCGACCTCGAAAGATACGACCCTCATTATCACGCAGTATGAAGGGAAAGTAATTGAGGACG
>JANXVQ010000715.1 GCA_025351545.1 Spirosoma sp. | reverse complement strand
GTCGAGAGCAGCATACTGAGTATGTGCGTAGGTAACGGCATTCCCAATCTGCTCACGTACATTATCCATCGCTTCAGGATCGTAAACAGTCACTTTAGCGCCTGCCTCCAGCAACATCCGGATGTTATCTAAAGCTGGTGCTTCCCGAATGTCGTCGGTATAAGGCTTAAACGCCAACCCCCAAATGGCAATGGTTTTGCCCTTCAGGTCGCCCCCAAAATAATTCAGAATTTGGGGTATGAGTTTCGTTTTCTGCTCGTAGTTCACTTCCATTACTGATTTCAGCACCTTGAAATCGTAATCGTAATCCTGCGCTGTTCTGGCTAGCGCCTGTACGTCTTTGGGGAAACAACTACCTCCATAGCCAATACCTGCAAATAGGAAACGTTTGCCAATTCGGCTATCTGTGCCAATGCCCCGGCGAATATCATCAACGTTAGCACCCACCCGTTCGCACAGGTTAGCGATCTCGTTCATAAACGTGATTTTCGTGGCCAAAAATGCGTTAGCGGCATATTTGGTCATTTCGGCTGAGCGTTCGTCCATAAAAATAACCGGATTACCCTGCCGCACCAGCGGTGCATACAGCCGGGTCATCACAGATTTTGCGCGATCAGATTTTGTACCGATAACAACACGGTCGGGCTTCATAAAGTCTTCTACCGCCACACCTTCACGCAGGAATTCGGGGTTCGACACCACATCGAAATCTATTTTGGCATTGTCGGCAATGTGAGCGTGTACTTTCTCGGCTGTACCAACAGGTACGGTGCTTTTATCAACAATAACAGCATACTGGCTTAAGAGTGGCCCCAGGTCGCTGGCTACTTTCAGAATATATTTTAAATCGGCAGAGCCATTTTCGCCCGGAGGAGTTGGCAAAGCCAGAAAAATAACTTCAGCGCCTTTAATACCTTCTTCCAGGCTTGTTGTAAATAACAAGCGACCTTCCTCAACATTCCGATGAAACAGGGTTTCCAGGCCCGGCTCGTATATAGGAACGACACCGTTATTAAGTTTTTCAACTTTGCGTACATCGATGTCAACGCACGTAACCTGATTGCCCGTTTCCGCAAAGCACGTACCCGTAACAAGTCCTACATATCCGGTTCCAACAACTGCTATTTTCATATCTATTTAATAAATAAAATTCCACGATGATTTATACAGACTCACGAAAAATCTTGATGTCACAAAAATAGGAGTTTTTCAATAGTCACCCTTACATAATGAATAATAGTGACTTATCGGCTAAGAAGCTAAAGTCCGTTGAACCTTTTATATATATAACTTTTCTACGCTGCCAATAAGATACCAATATAATATAATCATATCTCTGTAGTTGCAAATATAGAATAATTGACCAATAATCAACGTATTTATAGCTACTTTTAACGAAGAAATACGATTGAAGGGAAGTCAAAAAAAAGGATTGGAGTTACTCTATAATTTCCCTAAATTTCTCTCTGGTCACTGTATCAAGTGACGCCCTTTTATGACGAACGAAATTGTAGAAAATCAAGAATTAATTGCCCAATCAGTCCGAGATCTGAGCGAACGGCTAATTCGCCCGAATATTCGACAATGGGATGATACTCAACACTTTCCGATCGAGTTGTTTAAGCAACTAGGCGAACAGGGTCTGATGGGTATGCTGGTGCCTGTTGAGTACGGCGGATCGGGACTGGGTTATCAGGAATATGTGACAGCTATTGTTGAACTTTCCCGCGTAGACGGATCTATCGGATTGTCGATGGCAGCGCATAACTCGCTCTGTACCAATCATATTCTTTTGTTCGGTAACGACACTCAAAAAGAAACATATCTACCCCGGCTAGCCACTGGCGAATGGCTTGGTGCCTGGGGCCTGACTGAACCTAATACGGGTTCTGATGCAGGCAATATGCGCACAACGGCTATTCAGGACAATGAAGGTAACTGGCTGCTGAACGGGGCTAAAAACTTTATTACGCACGGCAAAAGCGGCACTATAGCCGTTGTGATTGCCCGAACCGGCGAGCCAAACGCAGCACGTAATGCTACGGCCTTTGTGGTTGAACGCGGCACACCGGGCTTTTCGGGCGGACGAAAGGAAGATAAACTCGGTATGCGGGCGTCGGAAACAACTGAGATGCTATTCCAGGATTGCCGAATCCATGACAGCCAACGGCTCGGTGCTGTTGGTGACGGTTTTGTGCAGTCGTTGAAAGTGCTTGATGGCGGTCGGATTTCGATTGCTGCCCTGAGCCTCGGCATTGCCTATGGCGCCTATGATGCGGCTCTGGCCTATGCGAAAGAGCGCGAGCAATTCGGCCAGCCCATTGCTACTTTTCAGGGGGTCAGTTTTAAGCTGGCCGACATGGCTACCGCTATTGAAGCCGCTAAACTCTTAACGTATCAGGCCGCCACTCTGAAAGACGCCGGTAAATCCGTAACGAAAGAATCAGCAATGGCGAAGTTATTTGCGTCAGAAACAGCCGTTAGCGTAGCCAATGAAGCCGTTCAGATTTTTGGCGGTTACGGCTATACGAAGGATTTTCCGGTTGAAAAATTTTATCGGGACGCTAAACTCTGCACAATTGGCGAGGGCACCAGTGAGATTCAAAAAGTAGTTATCTCAAGACAAATTCTCAAATAAGTCGCCAGTATTCTTATACAGCACATGAACCGATCCGACAACTTGTCAGATCGGTTCATGTGTAAAATCAGGCCTACCGCACCTATCAGAATGGATACCAAGATTCCTACGACGTTTGTGTTGAGCAAAAGGTGTGTGACAGAAACAGATATATAACCGTATTAAATAAATTGTTGTTTAGTTTTTCAACCCAATAACGGCCATCATTCGTCCGGTTTGCCCTTTTTCAGCCCGGTACGAAAAATAATCGTCATTGTTCAAAACGGTTGAGAAGGGAGAAATACCAATCTGCGCAGATGGAATACCGAAATCAGTTAACAAGCGTGAGTTAGCCGCCTTCAAATCAATATAGTTCTTTCCCAAAGTAGGTGCAGCCTGGGTGAACGCCGGCGCAAACTGCTCTGCCACTTCGGCCCCAACCTCAAAAGAACAGGTATCAATGCACGTTCCCACGTAGGCGTAACAATTGCCTGCCAACGTACCAAACTGCTGTTGCATGGCAAGTAATGTCCTGGAAACAAGCCCCCCAACGGTTCCGCGCCAACCGGCATGAACAGCCGCAACAGACTGATGTCTGCTATCGTAAATTAAAATTGGAACACAATCGGCAACGGTTACGCCAATGAGCAAACCTAGTTTGTCGGTAATTAGCGCGTCATACCCATCAAATCGGCCGCCTTCTGTTGCATACAGAATATCGGTGCCATGAACCTGGTGCGACGATGCAAATTGATGAGTGTCGGCCCCAATGGCTGCAAAAAACCGCCGACGATTCTCATCAACATTAACCGCTTCGTCGGCCGTGTTGATGCCCAGATTAAGCGATGCAAATGGAACCGGACTAACGCCACCATGCCGGGTGCTTTCGGCCGCGATGAGGGTAGGAAACTTAGCGAATATAACCGGGCTATGGTAAAGAGACATTGAATAAGGACGTTT
>JANXVQ010000708.1 GCA_025351545.1 Spirosoma sp. | reverse complement strand
CCCTGTTGAACGGACTATATCGGTAGTCTATTATGCATTGGTCAACATTCAGGATCAGGACGTTAACGCCATCAAAGCCCACAACGCCTACTGGATGGGGTTAAACGAGAAACCCAGCCTGATTTTTGACCACAATAAAATGGTGGAACAGGGGCTGCATCGGCTTCGTTACAAGGCCGCTTTGCACGCTATCGGCTTTGAACTCATGCCCGAAAAGTTTACGATTCCACAACTTCAAAAGGTGTACGAAGCCATTTATACGAAACAATTAGACCGCCGTAACTTCAGCCGGAAGATTCTGTCAACAGAACTGTTAATTGGAACGGGCGAAAAAGATACCGTCTCAGTTACGAAAAAAGGGCAATTATATCGGTTGAACGTCGAGAAATACCAGAAATACCTTACAGATTACGTTAGCTTTTTCCCCGAACTGACTCTATCATAATTCGTTTCTAACTTCACGGTCAAACCTACGATAGCTTATAAACCCTGCAGGTAACCGAGCAAAATAATTAACCATAGAGTCACAGAGAATAAAGGCTCACAAACGCTTGATAACAAACCTATGAGGTTTTTGAAACCTCATAGGTTTAAACTGACCAAATATGTAGATTTAGAAAAATAATTACTTTTCCTCATGGAAATAGCCTAACAATGCAGTAATATTGTGTCAATAGTACACTATTTATTTATAAGCTTTTTCCTTGTGCATCGAATGATTACGTCCTCCTGTTATTGTGCATTATAATTTTCCCGTATTCCCCGACATGAGCAATTCCTATGTTATTGGCGTTGATTTCGGCAGCGATTCCGTTAGAGCGCTGGTCGTTAATGCCCAAAGTGGACAAACTGTCGGAACGCATGTTCATGAATACGCCCGCTGGAAACAAGGGCTGTATTGTGATCCAGCCACTTCGCAATTCCGCCAGCACCCGCTTGATTATCTTGACGGGTTAGAAGAATCTATTAATGGAGCGTTAGCGGGCGTTGCCGATGACGTTCGGCAGCAGGTTGTGGGAATTTCCATTGATACCACTGGCTCAACGCCGGGCCCGGTCGATGAAACCGGCTTGCCGCTGGCTCTGCGTCCAGATTTTTCGGAGAACCCGAATGGCATGTTTATCCTGTGGAAAGATCATACCGCCAACGCCGAAGCCGAAGAAATTAATAATCTGGCACACCAGTGGGAAATTGATTACACCAAATACGTCGGTGGCATTTATTCCTCTGAGTGGTTCTGGGCCAAGCTGCTACGGACGCTACGCGTAGACGAAGCCGTTCGGGCACATGCTTTCTCGTGGGTCGAACACTGCGATTGGATATCGGCGGTGCTCACCGGAAATACGAATCCGCTCACTTTGAAGCGGTCACGCTGTGCGGCTGGCCACAAAGCGCTCTGGCATAGTGAATTCAATGGATTGCCTTCCGAAGAATTCCTCACCAAACTCGACCCCCTACTGAGTGGATTACGTGGTCGGTTGTTTACGGATACCTACACGGCCGACCAGCCAATGGGGAATCTCTCAACAGAGTGGGCTAACAAATTAGGGCTTTCAACCGATGTGGTCATAGGCGTAGGCGCGTTCGATGCGCACATGGGTGCTATAGGCGCGGAAATTGAACCCTATGCTTTTGTCCGAATCATTGGCACCTCAACTTGCGACATTCTGATGGCGCCGAGCGATGAAATTGGACACCGACTTATTCGGGGTATTTGTGGGCAAGTCGATGGGTCCGTTGCACCGGGAATGTTGGGACTGGAAGCTGGTCAGTCTGCGTTTGGTGACCTCTACGCCTGGTTCGCCGGGCTGATAACGGGACCAGTCCGCGAACTTTTGGGGAATGAAGCCGCCGAGTCGATGAGTCGTCAGCTAATTCCACATTTGTCGGAGCAAGCGGCAAAATTGCCCGTTACAGAAAACGATCCTGTCGCACTGGACTGGATCAACGGGCGCCGGACGCCCGACGCGAATCATACACTTAAGGCGGCAATCGCGGGGCTGAATCTTGGCACCGATGCGGCCAAAATATTCAAGGCACTTGTAGAAGCTACGGCCTTTGGTTCCCGCAGCATCGTTGACCGATTCATTGACGAAGGCGTTCCGATCAAAAAAGTAATTGCAATTGGTGGCGTGGCAAAAAAATCACCGTTTGTGATGCAAACCCTCGCCGATGTACTCAATAAGCCGATTCAGGTGGCTAGCGCCGATCAGGCCTGTGCGCTGGGCGCGGCTATGTGCGCGGCTGTTGCGGCTGGTATTCACCCCACGATGGAAGCCGCTCAACGGGCAATGGGTTCCGGTTTCGACGCCGAATACCATCCCCGACCAGACAAAGTGACCATATACGAAACGCTCTACCGGAAATATTTGGCCTTGGGAGCTTTTGTAGAACATAAGTAAGGCTCAAATAGCCTCTGGCTATTTCGCACACGTCAGCTTTTCCTAGTGGTGTCAGTTTCTTAAAACTGACA
>JANXVQ010000696.1 GCA_025351545.1 Spirosoma sp. | reverse complement strand
TTCAGCTTTGATCTTCATCCGCTTCATCAGTTGTGTAATTAACTGAAATTCCTCTTGATTGCGGGGTTGCATAATGATTTGATTCATGAATTCTACGGGGTTTACTTACCGGACGCCGGACCGCTCAACTCCAGCATTCTCGCTACAGATTCATAGGCCTTCAGTCGCACATCTTCCGGCACAATGATTTCCGGTTGTTCGTAGAGCATGGCGTTGTAAACCTTCTCCATCGTGTTCATCTTCATGTAAGGGCATTCCGAACAGGCGCAGGTATTATTCTGGTTGGCTGGTGCCGGAATGATTTTCTTGTTCGGAACCGCCTGTTTCATTTTGTGCAGAATTCCGGCTTCTGTCCCCACAATAAACGTTTGTTCAGGGCTGTCTACGACGTATTTCAGCAGGGCCGTTGTTGAACCGACAAAATCGGCCTGGCTCAAAATGTGCTCCTGGCACTCGGGGTGGGCAATGAATTTTGCTTCGGGATACTGAGCCCGTAGCCTGTTCAGTTTCTCGAGCGAAATATCAATGTGAACAATGCAGGCCCCATCCCAAAGAACCATATCGCGACCGGTTTTCTTCGAGACAAAGCGGCCGAGGTTGGCATCAGGTGCGAAGATGATTTTCTGGTCTTTGGGTAGACTTTCGACAATCTTCAACGCGTTTGACGACGTAACGATGATGTCGGATAATGCCTTTATTTCAGCCGAACAGTTGATATACGATAGGACAATATGGTCAGGATATTGCGACTTGAATTCGGCGAATTTATCTGCCGGAGCCGAGTCGGCAAGTGAACAGCCAGCGTTGAGGTCGGGAATGACAACCTTTTTTCCGGGCGACAACACTTTCGCTGTTTCACCCATAAAATGCACACCACAAAACACAATCATGTCGGCCGGAGTAGCGGCTGCCTGCTGGCTCAAGCCAAGGCTATCACCAATATAATCGGCTATATCCTGAATGGCACCGTCTACATAATAGTGAGCCAGAATAACAGCATTCTTCTCTTTCTTAAGTCGATTGATTTCGGCGACTAAATCTATGTCTTCAGCAACTGGTTTATCGACATAACCGACGCGTTGAACTTCTTCCAGGAGTGCTTCCATTGGTGGCATGCTAGGTGGTTTTTATACTAAACACCAAATAAGGGCAAAATGTCACTGCATTGGATATGCCGACCTGTGTGGAATGGCGTATACACACCGAACTGATAAATCGGTGGGGCGAATTTCAGGAAACGTTTCGGGCTTTCAAACAATGATCAGTATTTGGTTAGTTTTGGCATAAAGCTTTCCCGTTCATGCCCAGCAATTTTCTTAAACTTCGTATTGTTCGCATTCATTCCGAAACGTCAGATACCAAAAGTTACTATCTGGAGCCTGTGGATGGACAACCTGTTTTACATCTTGCCGGACAATTTCTAACGATAACTTTGACTCGTCACGGTCACGAGGTTCGCCGATCTTACTCGCTTAGTTCGGCCGAAAATGAACCATTGCGTCTGACTATCAAGCGTATTCAGAATGGGGAGATTTCCCGTCATCTGCTCGATACCCTACGGGTCGGCGATGTATTGACTAGTTTACACCCAGCCGGACGCTTTACGTTTGATGAAAACCTGCCGGGCGATCTGGTTCTTTTAGGGGCAGGAAGTGGCATTACGCCTTTATTTGCCCTTATCAAGCAAATTTTATGGACAGAATCGCACCGGAAAATCACGTTGCTTTACAGTAATTCCAACGAACGAAGCATTATTTTTCGAGAGGGGCTAAACGAACTCCAGCGCCAATTTTCTGATCGTTTTCGGTTATTCTACTTGCTGAGTAATCCATCTGAAGAGTGGACTGGCCTACGCGGTCGGTTGAATAATGTAATGCTCGAACGATTACTGCCCGAGTTAGTTGGCACATCGGATCGGCAGGCGCTCCATTTTTATGTCTGCGGACCAAGCGATTATATGCGAATGATACAATTTACGACCGTGTTTAGCGGATTTCGTCCTGATCAGATTCGCCGTGAGAATTTCATAATTGAGCCGGTTGTATTAACGCCACCGCCCGCAATTGCCCAGGATCGAACCGTATTGTTGATAGTTAAAGGGCGTGAGGTCGAGATCCAGGTTCAGGCGTATAAATCTATTTTACAAGCTGCTTTGGATGAAGGTATTGCGCTTCCTTACAGTTGCCGGGGCGGACGTTGCTCAACCTGTATTGCCCGTTGCCAATCGGGGAGCATACACATGACAATTAATGATGTATTGACCGAGCGGGATCTTCGCGAAGGCTGGGTACTGACGTGTACCGGCTACCCCGAAAGTGACGGGGTGGTTCTGGAAATATAAACGTTCGCTTAGTCTAACTACCTACGTCG
>JANXVQ010000684.1 GCA_025351545.1 Spirosoma sp. | reverse complement strand
GACACAGTGACGGTGATGGAGAAAATCGGCCACTTTCTGGACGAAGAGAACCAACGCGTATTCGAGCGCTTCAAAGGCATTTACGAAAATCCTGATCTATCGGATATCATTGAAGATAATCTTGACATGCAGCGTGTTTTGCACCGCTCCTGTCGGGATTTCGACGGTGGCTATGCAATGGTTGGTATGACAGGCTACGGTGCTGCTTTTGTGGCCCGCGATCCTGCTGGTATCCGCCCTGCTTATTACTACGCCGATGATGAAGTTGTTGTGGTTGCCTCAGAAAAACCAGCCATAAAAACAGCCTTTAACGTTGAATACAGTGCCATTCAGGAAGTAAAACCCGGTCATGCACTCATCATTGATAAATATGGTGAGTATATGGAGCGGGAGTTTGTGAAACCAATCGAAAAAAGATCATGCAGTTTCGAGCGCATTTATTTCTCGCGAGCTACTGATCCCGATATCTATAACGAACGTAAAACCCTGGGAAAACTGCTCATTCCGCAGATTCTCAAGGAGATTGACTACGATCTCGAAAATACGGTCTTCTCGTACATTCCAAATACGGCTGAAACCGCTTTCTTTGGAATGGTGGAGGGTTTGGAAGATTACCTGGCCAAGCAGCGCAAAAAAGCTATTATGGATGGCATTCTTTTCGAGGAAGAATTGGATCGGGTGCTTTCATTCCGACCACGTATCGAAAAGCTGGTTGCCAAAGATGGGAAATTGCGTACGTTCATCGCCGACGACTCACAGCGTGACGATATGGTGTCGCACGTATACGACACAACTTTTGAGGTTATCAAAAAAGGTAAGGACAATGTAGTTGTTGTAGATGACTCCATTGTACGGGGTACAACTCTTGAGAAGAGCATCCTGCGCATGTTGGACCGCCTGGGTCCCAAGAAAATTATTATTGTTTCGTCGGCTCCCCAAATTCGTTTTCCTGACTGTTATGGCATCGATATGTCGAAGTTCAGGGAGTTTATTGGTTTCAGGGCTGCGCTCGAGTTACTTCGCGATCGCGGTCAGGAGGAATTACTCGATGAGATCTATGCTCAATGTGTAGCCGCCATTGAATCGGGAAATGCGTCCAAGAAAAATTACGTGAAAGCGCTGTTTGAGCCATTTACCCACGAAGAATTATCTAAAAAAGTAGCGCAGATTGTTACACCCTCTGACCTGACAGCCGAGGTGGCTGTTATTTATCAGACCGTTGAGAACCTTCACAAAGCCTGTCCTAACCATTCTGGTGACTGGTATTTTACTGGGAATTACCCAACACCCGGTGGTAACAATGTTGTTAATAAAGCTTTCGTAAACTTTATGGAAGGCAAGTTGGTACGAGCCTATTAGGCTTTAGTATAACAAGTGAATTTGGCAGCGTACGTGCAGTAGGCAAGTAATTAGCCTACTGCACGTACGCTGCCAAATTATTTCTGCCATGCCAGCGCATTAATATTAGCGCCAATTTTCTTGCCTTCTTCCAGACCGGTTGCATTGTCTTGCCGGGTGTGAATATTACCGTAAAAACGGGAATCAGCCGATTCCTGAGCTGCTTCGTTGAAGGATTTAAACGTGCGAGCTTTAAATTCAACATTTCTGGAAACATCTTTAGATCGCCCAATGTGTGAATTATCAGTAAACTCGAAATTATTGCCGTATAGAGCCGTTAACACCGTAGCCGAAGATGACGATTGAGTCGCGTGTCCTGATGGATAACCCGGAAATGGCGGAGCAGGCCAGAATGGAATCCAATTTGGGTCAATAGCCAGCCGAACATACGTATAAGGCCGAAGGTTATTATAAACAAATTTACACCGCCAGCACAGAATAAAGGCATCATTAACTGAAATGCCGGTACGGGCAAACGTTTCAACCGCTTTCGCTAAGTTTGCTTTATCGGTCAATACTGCAATCCGGGCGATACTGTAGGAGTGACCCGGCGGAGTAAACGTATCGCCCGGGTTGTCGGCCCACCAAACTGCAATTTCTTTTTCGGTTTGAGTCAGATTCTGTGATTTATTATACACATCGAAATACTGACCAAAAAAGGCTGACTTAACGTCGGTCGAGTAGGGCAACGGATGAGGCACCGGCATATTATCATTCGCTTTTACGAACGTTCGAACTTTCCCCCAGTAGGGTTGCATCGGAATCTTCTGTCCGTTTTCAGTAGGTTGCCATAATCCGGCCCCGGTTGGCACTACATAACTCGCCGGGAAATTACGGGTGTAGCCCGCATCGCCCCCGTCAGTTTTCGACCATTCGAAGAGTGCATTGGCAATACTCTTTCCAAAATTGGCCGACTGTTGATTAACTGTTGCGTCAGTCTCTTTAAATTCGGATTGCAATATAGTTTCGAGTGAGTCAATTGTAGCTTTGTTGGCATCATTAGTGGTCGGGTACAAACTCCGCAGAATTGCAGCCTGCGCAGCATTCGCACTCAAAGCCCAGTTATAGGTTTTGCCTGATTCGACTTGTGGCAGCGAGACCAATCCTTGCAACTGTCCTACCAGTGATTTTCGGGTATCAATACCGGGCACTACTGCTTCATACATAGTTACTCCTGCATAACCATAAGCCCGTGCTGCCACAGGAGGGGTGAATCCAGCCGTTGTTTTGGTTATTTTCAACTGTAGAGAAGCCCATTTGGTTGCCACGTCGTTACTGTACTGATTGGCTGCCTTACCACTCACGGTTGGTCGAACATCATCTGAAGGCTGTACACGGCAGGCTTGCAGCAAAGTCAGTAAAAGCAATGCTCCAGATAAAACCCAATGGCTGCGTTCTGAATACGGTGTTTGAATAGGCCTCTTACGCACTGAAAGTGGGAAATGTGTATTCATATTGATTTATTGAGAGTAAATGCTTGTCAATCAGAGATGACCGTGTCGGCTAATGATGAATCAGCAATTATGTTGCCAGAAAAACAGGCACATAATTGTTCAAGCCGCATAAGATAAATAATTAACAGGCCGCTTTCGCCGTACATTTGATAAATCATATTAATCTGCATTTACTCAATGCGTATCCCTGAAGAAACTGTTGAACGAATTCGCCAGTCGACCGACATTCTGGAGGTAATAAGCGACTTTGTTTCGCTTAAGAAACGCGGTAGCAGTTACATTGCCTGCTGCCCGTTTCACAACGAGAAAACGCCGTCGTTCAACGTCAATCCTACTCGCCAGATTTATAAATGCTTCGGCTGTGGCAAAGCGGGTGATGCCGTACGCTTTGTAATGGATATCGAGAACATTGGCTACGGTGAGGCATTGCGTTATCTGGCTAAAAAGTATGGTGTTGAAATTGAGGAACAGGAACAAACACCAGAAGATCTTTTACGGCAAAATGAGCGAGAGAGTTTACTCATCGTGCTGAATTTTGCCAAAACTTTTTTTCAGGAAACGCTGCTGACTACAGATGAAGGTAAAAGTATTGGGTTGAGTTATTTCAGAGAACGTGGTTTCACTAACCCAACCATCGATGCTTTTGAGTTAGGTTATACGCTCGACCAGTGGGACGCTCTTTTGAAAGAGGGACAACGGCGAGGCTACAGCCGTGATTTGCTCGAAAAAGCGGGGCTAATTTTAGTTAAGGAGAGTACCTCTGGTAGCGACAACAAAGTCTTTGACCGATTTCGGGGACGGGTTATGTTCCCGATTCATAATGTATCGGGCCGGGTTATTGCTTTTGGCGCTCGGATTTTAAAAACCGATAAAAATCAACCGGGGAGCGCTCAACCTAAATATCTTAACTCACCCGAAACAACTGTTTATCATAAGAGCCAGGTTCTGTACGGCATCTTTCAGGCGAAACAGGCTATCCGACAGGAAGACGTTTGTTATTTGACGGAAGGGTACACGGATGTGATTTCTCTGCATCAGGCCGGGATCAAAAACGTAGTTGCTTCGTCGGGAACTTCACTCACAACCGAGCAAATTCGGCTCATTTCGCGCTTTACACCAAATGTCACCATTCTATATGACGGTGATGCTGCTGGTATTAAAGCGGCCCTGCGTGGTTTGGATATGGTATTGGAGGAGGGCTTAAATATAAGACTGCTGC
>JANXVQ010000672.1 GCA_025351545.1 Spirosoma sp. | reverse complement strand
CGAGTATATTGAGGGATGGTATAATCGCCGACGGAAACATTCGGTGTTGAATTACCGCACGCCCAGTGAGCAGGAATCTTATTTTTACACCTTCTCAATGACCACCTAAAAAATCTCCACTATACTGTTGCAAGTCCAGTTAGGACTTGCCATGATAATCGAAGTTACGCAAGAACACTGTCCGATTCAGCACGACCATACCAAATAGTGCTCATCGGCTTCGTTCCGAGGTTGAACCCCTACGACGATACCACCGCTTTTTAGACCCGATTCATAGGCTTTGGCCGTTTCTTCTGGAATACCTGAATTTACTAAGGCACCAATCAAGCCACCCGCTAGGCCACCCGCTCCGGCACCCGCTAAACCAGCCGCTAGTGGACCAGCGATCAGTAAGCCTAGTCCTGGTAGAGCCAACGTCGTACCAATGGCGGCCACAGCAGCTACTACAGCTCCCAGCGTTCCCCCAATGGCGGAGCCTTTGCCAGCCCCTTCCATGGCTTTATCCGTTAGGGCAGAATGATCAACATCACTATGTTCAAAATTTTGTTTACGGGTTTCATCCGTCATGACGATGTTTACATCATCTTTTGAGAAGCCGTGAGTTAACAGCGCGTTGTAAGCGGTCTCGGCCGCGTCGCGGTTAGTGTAAATAGCCGTCATCAAACGCAGGGAGCCTTGAGACGAAGACGAATTGAGGCCAGCACTGTTCGTGTTGTCAGTCATTGGAGTTGAGTTTTGTTGAGTTAAACCAGCTACAAAGCGTAGTAGGCAGAAAATTAACTGCAATTGGCAAGGTGTGTTCAGGTAAATTGAGCAAACGGCTTTATTTTAGAAGTATGTTTTACGTCAAGTAGGTGGTAAAATATACTTACTTGGTAGCCGATCAGTTCACTAATCTGCTCCATAATTAACCCCAGTAATAAGCAATCAAACTATCACATAAGTATCTATTATCGTCCTATAATCAAACGTTATGTTGAGCCAGACCCTATTTATTCTATTTATAAAGCACAGGCCAACGGTAGCTGGTACTGTTGGCCTGGTGTTGGCCTGGTGTTGGCAAAGGTGGATGAATAATCCAATCTACGGGGATAATCAGGAAAACTCAGGTATGGATGATTCCCGGGTTTCAAACCGTACTTGAGTTTGACATCAACCTAACCCCTGAATATAGTCAGAAACAGGCTACTGAAAGTTGTAGATCACCTGAACGATAAACAGGTAAGCCATTTCTTAAATTCACCTAATACCCGTACCAGTCTCCCCACCACTTCTGTAAACTCCGGCGGATTTCGGCTTCGCGGGCGTTGTGGCCGGGTTCGTAGAGTTTGTGACCTTTCAGGTCGTCGGGCAGAAAGTTTTGTTGAGCAAAGTTCCCCTCATACGCATGAGCGTATTGATACTCCTTCCCATACCCAATCTGTTTCATCAGTTTTGTGGGCGCGTTGCGTAGATGCAAAGGCACCGGCAAATGAGCTGTTTGTTCAGCTAGTGCAATGGCATCGTCGATAGCGACGTAACTCGCGTTGCTTTTGGGCGATGTTGCCAGATATACTGCCACCTGCGACAATATAATCCGGCCTTCGGGCATGCCAATAGCCCGCAGTGCCTGCACAGCTTCCGATGCCATAATCATGGCCGTGGGATTAGCATTGCCAATGTCTTCCGATGCCATAATCAGCATCCGGCGGGCGATAAAAATTGGGTCTTCGCCTGCCACAATCATGCGGGCCATCCAATACAAAGCCGCGTTGGGGTCAGAACCGCGCAGAGACTTGATGAAGGCTGAAATTATATCGTAATGCTGCTCACCCGATTTATCGTATCGGGCAATGTTCTGCTGGGCTACGTTGGTTACGCCTTCATCAGTAATGACCAACGGATCAGCCGATACGTGCGCCGAAGCGACCAGTTCCAGCAAATTAAGTAGTTTTCGTCCGTCACCACCCGATAGCCGAAGCAGAGCGTCATACGATTCGACTGTTATTTTCTTCGATTGTAAAAAAGCGTCCTGTGCAATGGCCCGGTCTACAACCTGAATCAGTTCTTCACGACTAAGGGTTTCGAGAATGTAAACCTGACAGCGCGATAACAAAGCACTGTTTACTTCAAATGACGGGTTCTCCGTGGTAGCCCCAATGAGGGTAATCTGACCTTTTTCTACGGCTCCCAGCAAGGCATCTTGCTGACCTTTGTTGAAGCGATGAATTTCATCAATAAAAACTACCGGCGGAAACATACCGCTTGGGCGACTCAGCACATCGCGAATTTCTTTTACGCCCGAATTAATGGCGCTCAAGGCAATGAACGGGCGATGAACAGCCTCCGCCAATAACAACGCCAATGTGGTTTTACCGACCCCCGGTGGCCCCCATAAAATCATAGAAGGCAACCGACCGGACTCTACGGCCCGGCGCAGCGCACCCGGAACGCCGTACTTCGACGAACCAATAAGTTTACGTTGACCAATTACTTCATCAAGAACGCGGGGACGAACCCGCTCTGGCAGGGGCGTTGAGTCTGTATTCATTTAGCGAAGTTACTACATTGATCACCGGGTTGAAACCTGAAATTATTGATGTGAGAGCACAATGACCTGCATCAGGCATCAACCTACTGACACATAATTCACATAAAAAAACCCGGTAGCTCAGTTAAAGCTACCGGGTTCGAGGAAAGTTCAGGAATAGACAGCGTCAGAATGACACATTTTCGAGCGTAACATAACGCTTGAGGTTGCTCATGGCCCCAAAGATCAAATTATAAACAGATTGAATATTGATTTCCATGAGTGTCGAGATTTCTTCGTTACTCATGTTTTGAAAATACCGCAGGTGAACGGCTTCGCGCTGACGGCGGGGAAGTTTGTCAAGAGCCTGATGCAGGCAGTCGTTCACATACGCATCTTCTTCGTGTGCAATCAGCAAGTTTTCGTGCGAAGGATCAGCACCGGGGAGGGTATCGCCCACACGCCGACCATTAATCATCTCGTCCTGGCTAACTAATTTCTGCTCAGCTGTCAGGTGCCGAACCAGCTTGCGTTTAATAGATGCCATCAAGTAAAACCGCACAGAGGTGGTTGGGCCGATGGTGGTGCGGTGCTTCCAGAGTTCGACAAACAGGTCATGGATGCAATCTTTAATCAGTGCGCGATCCGTAGCGAAGTGGGCGCAATAGTGGTAAAGAGTTTGAACGTAATTTTGATATAATCGAGCAAACGCATTTTCATCGCCACCGCGAAACAGATTCCATAAAGTTTCATCGTCGGGGCCGGTTTGTGAGCGTGAGCGAGCCATGATACAGAGAGGTAAAGGTTAGGAATACTCTTGAGGAGTGTAAACCTACCCATAAAAAATAGAATTTAAAACAGTTCTTAAATAAAATTTTTTTCTAACCTTATTTCACTATTTGAAGAGGGGAAAATTTAAACTTTTTCCCGTCGAATAGCCCTTTATCGCTCAACTTGAGAGTAGGGATTACTAGTAAAGCCATGAATGATAAGGTCATAAAGGGAGCAGAAAGTGTACTACCCAACTCCTGTTTTGCAAACTGATCGAGAGCGGCATATTGAGCCGCAACGTCATATCCATCGGCATCGGTCATTAGGCCGGCAATGGTAATGGAAGCAACTGCGTATCGCTTGTCGTGGTCAGATGCAGAAAAGCCCGTCGGCTCATGATCTCGTTATTCTGCTCACGCAAATCAAATCCAGCAACGGCCGACAAACCGCCCTTTGCTTCAATAACCAGATTAACCGCCTGACAAATACTCTCATCATCGCAGCCAACCGCCGTAATATTATGCGAATCGTGACCAACCGACGAGGCAATAGCGCCATGTTTCAGACCAAAGTTTTTAATGAACGCTATGGCCGGGGGTGCATCCTGATAGCGATTAACGACAACGACCTTCAGGATGTCGTTCTCCACGTCTGACACAAGTTGGTTATTCTCAATCCTGGGTTTGAGGTGTAGTTCATTTGTAATGAGTTGACCATCGAGGGCTTCAATAACCCGAATCAATACGTCA
>JANXVQ010000629.1 GCA_025351545.1 Spirosoma sp. | reverse complement strand
ATGATCCATTTAGGTAGTAAAGGGTTGTTGCTGAAAGAATTCCTTCCAGCGATGTTCTATAATGTCCTCATTTTCTTCAATAAGCCCTTCTGCAATCTTCAGGTCCTTAGATTTCATCCCATGATTATCTAATAACTGGATGGGATTTATATAAAACCGGGCTTCACCGTCACTGTTTCGAACGTGTACGTGAATTGGTAGATGGTCATTGCTGTAAAACAAAAAACAAAAGCCAAATACTCTAAATATTTCGGGCATGGATGGTGGGACGATATTATTCGCCAAAATTACAATTCCCCTTCTGTCAACCAAATAGGCCCGATAGATTCAGTCACGTATTTTTGGTAAATAAGTCCGGCAACCCTATGTCTATTTATTAATCCTGCCAGCCGGTGGGTTTAAACGGCGTTCGACTATTGCTGGAAACGCAGATGGCCGTTGGGGGACGGGGCGGACCGCCCCATACTCTGATAGTAGGGTAGGGGTAGATCGGCTCAGGAATCGGTTGCCGAAGGTTGAGCGAATAAAACAGATCGGAGCCTTGTGATTTAGCTGTTTGGGCTGGATCGGTATCGCCAAATGGTAGTCCTTTCGCGTCTTTCCTGTCAATCCAGTGACGCACTGCCGACACCGCCGATGCCGTAAAATACCCCACTACGCGCTCCTGACTATTGGCAGCATTCCGGACATTTCCCACTGGTGCCGACGGGGGCGTGTCGGCAATTCCGCCTGTGTTCTGCGTTTGATCCTGAAAACGCTTGAAGTATAAATACGCCGTTTGGGTCAATGACATCTGCCGAATTTCAACTAAGCTTGCTGTGCTATCGTAGTACGGAATCTGAGCTACCGGTCGTTTCAGAATCAGCCCGCCGTTGCTGAATTGATCGTCGAAGACGTTGAGCGATGAGCTATACAAAATCTCCCAGCATTGGGTTCGACAGGGATAATCATAAACATACAACTCGTTATGAAAAGGGGGCTGTGCAGCCTCGAAGTAATTTATGGGCACAAAGCAATTTTCATAAGGCTCATCCCCTGACACGTAAAACGTTTTGTCTTTATAGGCATGGGGTGGAATGATATTTACTGCATAAATTCCCTGTTGACAACTCCGGCACCAGCTTTGCTTTTCCCAAAGCTGCCATTCCCAGCGGTAATAATTGTGTTGATTTGCCGGGTCTTTCCAGTCAATATAAATATCGTGACCTGCCCGGTAACCACCCGCCAATTGCAGTTCAACAGGTAGACTGGTAGGGTTAAATTGCGCCGACACCTTATCAATTGGTGGCACAGGCTGCATAACTTGCCGAGTAGATTGATAGTGCGTCCCATCGCTGAGTGTAAAGCGAAGCTGATACGAATGGCCGATCTGCCCTTTGAAATCGCTGGGTAGTTGATAACTGCCATCGACAGTTTCGTGAGCCGGAATTGCCTGCGCCGAATCAACGATTACCTCAACGGTTGCCTTTGTCATTGGAACTGATCCAAAGCGCCCCGTAAGCCGGTCTGCCTGAGAACGGTTAATGCGAATAAGTTGCGGTTCCGGGAGGTTTGTGATCGTACCATCAACGACCAAAATATTAACTGTTCCGTTACCTGTTAAATTAATTGGGTCCACACAACCGGTGAGAACGAGGGCCATTAATAAGCTACTTAGTGCAAAAATAAGAGAACGCATATTGCCCGAAAAAAGTAATTTAATCGAAAAAAGTTGATAAATATCAAGTTGATACGTTCAGAATTAACAATAAGCCTACTGTTGTAGGTTGATAATATCAGTAAAGTGATTTTTTGACGCATGAATGATTAAGTAATGACGGTAGCCAGCATTTTCTGGTTTTGCTACGTTTTATACGATAAGCAATAGTGCCAATGCCATGTGACAAAGGAAATAATACCAAGCCTTTACCTTTTCTTTTCATGAATCGATTTGTACTCTTTTTTGTGTTTTTCGTTTTGGCAGCTCCCGTTGCTCATGCTCAGATTCTATATACGCTTTCTGGCATCGTTCGGGATTCGGCCACTCATCAACCCATTGTGCGGGCGGCCGTAGTGCTGGATTACGAAAAGTCGGCTACCGGCACCTACACCGACGCGGAAGGTCATTTCTCGATCAAGGCCCGGTCTGGCCAGCATATTCTGGTAGCCCGAAGTTTAGGCTTTGTGCCCTATCGAACAACCATTTACCTGCGGGAGAATAGGACGTTGGATGTTAATTTGCCTTCTGTTTCCAGCCAGTTGGAAGAAGTCGTGGTGACCAGCAAAGGCTATGACCGAAACGTTCGGCAACCCCTGTTG
The DNA here is from genome assembly GCA_025351545.1 of Spirosoma sp. Classification (GTDB taxonomy): domain Bacteria; phylum Bacteroidota; class Bacteroidia; order Cytophagales; family Spirosomataceae; genus Spirosoma. The sequence goes on along the minus strand of JANXVQ010000629.1, from coordinate 1,300 downwards.
GGTGTTAGTCAGATTAATATTGCCACGCTAAAAAAGATGCCGGCCGCCCTGGGCGAAGTTGATATTCTGCGTAGTCTGCAAATGTTGCCCGGTGTAACCAGCGTGGGCGAAGCGGCCAACGGGCTCAACATTCGGGGCGGCACCACCGACCAAACCCTGATTCTGCTCGATGATACCCCTATTTTCAATCCAACCCACATGTTCGGATTGTTTTCAGTCTTTCCGCCTGACGCGGTTAGTGGATTGGATTTGTACAAGGGAAACGTACCCGCTCGCTACGGTGGTCGAGCCGCATCAGTGCTGGACATTAGTTTGCGAAATCCCGATTTAAATCAGCTCAAACTTAGCGGGGGCGTTAGTCTGGTAGCTAATCGACTAACCGTTGAAACACCCATTATTAAAGGTAAACTGGCCCTGATGGTATCGGGTCGGGGTGCCTTCAACGACTTTTTGCTACGAGCGGTTTCGCCCCGTTTCGACAACATTCGAGCTAAATTCGGTGATGGGACCGCCAAACTCTTCTGGCGTATCAATGACCGCAATACGGTTACGGCGATGGGCTATTACAGCCAGGATTTATTTCAGACTAATCTGCTGGGAAGTCTGGCTAATGTCAACGCGGTGAATACGCAATATGCCCAGCAAACAGCCAACGGCATGGTGCGCTGGTTTCACGTGGTCAATCCCCGATTAAATTTGCAAACGACAGCTTTAGTGGCGCAATATATCCCTGGAATTCTGTCCACTGAAGATAGCACCAATAACAAAGTTGTCCTGAAACAATCGCTGTTACAGCGTCAGATCAAGTCGAACCTGAATTACCAGTTAGAGAACCAGAAGATCGAGTTGGGCATCAGTGGCGCTCATTATCAACTTAATCCCGGCGAGTTGATACCGGGCGCCAGCCCAGCCGTAAATTACCAGAGAACGCCCGTCGAAAATGCGCTGGAACTGGCCATCCATATCGAAGATGAGATTAGTTTGTCGGATAAACTGGCCGTGTCGGCGGGACTGCGCTATTCGCATTTTCTGAATTTAGGCCCCTCGGTTGTGCGCCAATACCGTAACGACGGACCGTTTGCTGGAGAAACCCCTGATGCCACTACTGTCGTAGATTCTATTCAGTACGGAGCCGGGCAGGTGACCAAACAGTATGGTGGGTTTGAACCCCGGTTGGGTTTGCGCTATGCGCTGACACCCAATTCGTCTGTCAAACTTGGTTATAACCTGATGCGGCAGTATTTACAGGTAATTACCAACACGACTACGCCTTTGCCTACCTCGCGCTGGAAAACGGCTG
>JANXVQ010000577.1 GCA_025351545.1 Spirosoma sp. | reverse complement strand
GATTATCATGGACGAAGTGATGAGCGGTTTCGGACGTACCGGCAAATGGTTTGGCTTTGAAAACCACGGCATTATCCCCGATATGGTGACGATGGCCAAAGGTATTACCAGTGGCTACATTCCCTTTGGCTGTTTGATGGTCACGGATAAAATCGCGTCTCGCTATGACGATACCGTACTGGCAACGGGCATGACCTATGCCGCGCACCCGGTTGGCTGTGCAGCCGCTCTGGAAACGTTGAAAATTTATGAGGATGAAAATCTGATTGAAAATACCGTCGAGATGGGCAAATACATGGATGTACAGGCGGCAATCCTGATGGAAAAACATCCGAGCATTGGTGACTTTAGAAATACGGGTCTGTTAGGCTGTTTTGAGCTGGTCAAAAGCCGGAAGACGAAAGAGCCAATGGCACCCTTCAACGCCAGGCCGGAAGAAATGGCCGTGATGAGCAAAGTAGCTGCCAAGATCAAAGAGTTGGGTATGTACACGTTCGTACGCTGGAGCTACGTGTTCGTGGCACCACCGCTGTGCGTCACAAAAGAACAAATCGATGAAGGACTGGCGATCATCAGCGAAGCCCTGAAAATTGCGGATGAGTATGTAGTCGAGTAGTAAACCTATAAGGTTTTCGAAACCTTATAGGTTTGAGTCAGCCGTGAGGTTGCCGAAAAGAATGGTCAGATTCCTGTTTATCAAGGCTCTGCGCGTCCGATTTTTTATGAAATTTAACAAAGTCCGTCGGACGTATTGCAAAGAGCACCAGAAGATGAACGGGTCGAACCACCCCGACGCCATTACTGTTGCTGCCGTAATTGACCCGACTCTGGTGACGCAAACCGTATCGCGTTTTGTGGACATCGAAACGCGCGGTGAGTTAACGCTCGGCGCAATGGCCATCGACGAACTCGGTGTTTGGGGCAAACCACCGAACGCCACCATCTGCGTCGAAGCCGACGAAGCGAAGTTCAAGAAAATGGTATTTGATACGTTGAAATTGAATTGACTAATTTGTAGATTGAGGTTGGTGCCCCTCCCGTGGTCTGTGTCCCTACAGACCACGGGAGGGGCAGAAATGAAATTAGTTTTAACCTAAGACTACACCAAAAATTGTAAAAATCGTGACAGTAACGCAGGATTTCATAAAAGCAAACGTCGATAAATTGTCCGCTCTTTACAGCGAAGATTTAGCCCCTGTTCCCGCATCGAAACGGACGTGGAATACCTGGAATTATGCGGCTCTCTGGATCAGCATGAGTTTGTGCATACCGACCTATATGATGGCTAGTTCGCTCATTGAGGGCGGCATGAACTGGTGGCAGGCCATTTTAACGATATTTCTGGGCAACAGTATTGTGTTGGTTCCGATGGTATTGAATGGTCATGCCGGGGCCAAATACGGCATTCCGTTTCCGGTGTTAGTACGGTCTAGTTTTGGTACGAAGGGGGCTAATATTCCGGCTATGCTGCGGGCTATCGTGGCTTGTGGCTGGTTCGGGATTCAAACCTGGATTGGTGGATTCTCCATCTATCAAATGCTTCGGTTGTGGATTCCATCGCTGGAGACCTTGCCGCAGGTGTTTCCGGCTTCGTTTGGTTTGCAAACTGGCCCGGCCATTTGCTTCTTTTTGTTCTGGCTGCTGAACATGTACGTTGTTTATTTGGGCGTTGAAAGCATCAGGAAACTGCTGGTTTTTAAAGCATTCTTTCTGCCGGTGGCCGCACTGGCGTTACTTTGGTGGGCCATCTCGGCCGGAAATGGACTCGGCCCCATTTTAGATCAGCCGTCCAGGTTCACAACATCGGCTGCGTTCTTTGCTTTCTTCTTTCCGGCCTTAACGGGTATGGTTGGTTTCTGGGCTACGTTATCGCTCAATATTCCTGACTTTACGCGCTACGCCGTTAGTCAGCGAGCGCAGGTTAAAGGGCAGATTATTGCGCTTCCACCCGCCATGACGTTGTTCTCGTTCATCGGCGTTGTCGTTACGTCGGCAACCACTATTATTTATGGAACCACCATCTGGGACCCGCTCGTTTTGGCCGGAAAATTTGATAGTAAATTGCTCGTTAGTGTCGCCATGATTGCGGTGGCAATTTCAACATTGGCGACCAATATTGCCGCAAATATCGTCAGTCCCGCCAACGATTTCGCCAATCTGGTGCCGTCAAAAATTGACTTCCGGAAAGGAGGATATATCACTGGAATTATTGGCATTCTGATTTTTCCATGGAAGTTAATCGCCGATCCGACGGGTTTCATTTTTACGTGGTTGGTAGGTTATTCCAGCTTGCTCGGACCCGTTGGCGGTATCATGATTGCTGACTATTTCTTCCTGAGGAAGCGACAGTTATCCCTACCTGATTTGTACAATGAAACGGGCAGCTATAGTTTTAAGAATGGCTTTAACAATGCGGCAATTGTGGCATTGCTAGCGGGCATTTTGCCCAACATTCCGGGCTTCCTGACTACGATAAAAGTCATTCCGGCAGATAGCGTTCCCGGCTGGATTTCACAGCTTTATAATTACGCCTGGTTTGTTGGATTTTTTGTGAGTGGGATTATTTACCTGCTACTGATGCGCAGCAGACATTCGGTCCCCAGTTTACAACAGTCCGCTGCTACGGCAAGCTGGCTAGTGTCAAGCCTGTAGGGCTGAAATCTTTGTGGAAAAGTGAATGATCTTATAACAAAAACGCCATAGGCGTGACATCTGCTCATATGGCAAATACGTATTCACAAATCTATATTCAAATTGTTTTTGCCGTAAAGGGTAGGGAGAACTTAGTAAAAGAGATTTTTCGAGATGAATTGGAAAAATACATTTGCGGAATTGTAAATGGCAAAAGCCAAAAAGTTTTAGCTATCTACTGCATGCCCGACCATACGCATTTACTTGTCAGTATAAAGCCTAATATCGCGATATCGGATTTAGTGAGAGATATAAAAGCTAACTCTTCTGGCTTAATAAATGACAGAAAATTCCTGATCAATAAGTTTCATTGGCAAGAAGGGTTTGGTGCTTTTTCGTATTCTAAATCTCATTTGGACAACGTTATTAAATACATTCTTTCGCAGCCTGAGCATCATCAGAAGAAGAGTTTTAAAGAGGAATATTTAGAGTTTTTGAGGAAATTTGAGGTTGATTATGATGAACAGTATTTGTTTGAATGGATAGATTTAAAGATCGTATAGGATGAGCCCAGTTGTAAGCCTGTAGGGCTGAAATCTTTGTAGCTAAATAGAAAAGATGTCGCTCCTATGGAGCTTGGCATGGATCCAGGTTCTTTTTTTCTACTATGATGTCGGCCCGACGGGCCTAACGTGTTTTTGAGTATAATTTGTGCTTGCGGCTATCCACTGGGTTGCCATAAACGGTAAGTTGACTAAATGAGCATTCTCATTAAAAACGGTCGGGTTATTACGGCTACCGACGATTACGTCGCCGATATTTTTGTGGAGGGCGAAACGATCAGCGCCATCGGCAAGAACTTACCCGTTCAGGCCGATACGATTATCGATGCATCCGGCAAGCTGGTATTTCCTGGCGGCATCGACCCGCATGTTCATCTGGACATGCCCTTTATGGGTACGTTTTCGAGCGACACACATGAAACGGGAACCCGCGCGGCTCTATATGGCGGCACCACGACGGTCATTGATTTCGTCCTCCAAAAACAAGGTCATTCGCTCAAAGAAGCCCTCGCCGACTGGAACGCGCGTGCTAAAGGAACCACCGTTGGCGACTATAGTTTTCACATGGCCGTGACGGATTTCAACGAAAATACGAAGGCTGAGATTCAGAAAATGGTTGAAGACGAGGGTATTACGTCGTTTAAAACCTTCATGGCTTACAAAGGCGCGTTGATGATCGACGATAGCCAGATGGTCGGTCTGATGCAGGAAGTGAAGAAGCAGGGCGGTATGGTAACCGTTCACGCGACCAATGGTGATGTCATTGATTACCTCACGGCCAAACATAAATCAGAGGGTAAACTGACTCCGATTTATCATTATCTCTCGCAGCCCGAAGTGACCGAATCCGAAGCCAGCGGACGGTTCGCCGACATGGCCGACTATACCGGCTGCCCCGGCTACATCGTTCACATGACCTGCGAAGGGGCGCTAAATGCCGTTCGGAATGCGACCCGGCGTAATCAGAAAGTGTTCGTCGAAACCTGCATCCAATACCTGATTCTTGACGCGTCGCTCTACGAGCAAAATTTTGAAGGAGCTAAATGGGTGATGAGTCCGCCGTTACGTGAGAAAAAAGATCAGCAAACGCTCTGGGCGGGTATTAATCAGGGGCTTATACAAGTCGTCGCTACCGATCATTGTCCGTTTATGTGGGAACAGAAATTGATGGGGAAAGATGATTTCTCGAAGATTCCAAACGGACATCCGGCCATCGAAAATCGTATGGAATTGCTCTACAGCGAGGGTGTTCACAAAGGCAAAATTACGTTGAACAAATACGTAGAAGTGGCCTGTACAAATCCGGCTAAAATCTTTGGGATGTTCCCGCGAAAGGGGACAATTGCCGTCGGCAGTGATGCCGATATTGTTATTTTTGACCCCAACGAAACGCACACGCTTTCGGCCAAAACCCACCACATGAACGTGGATTATTCGGGTTATGAAGGCTGGGAACTGACCGGTAAAGTGAAGACTGTTTTGCTACGTGGCAACGTTGCCATTGACGATAATAAATGCCTGGTTGATAAAGGATATGGTCAATTCATTAAGCGTAATAAAGTGAGCGGGAAAATTTAAAAGCCCCAAACCCCCAGAATTTAAGTGTGGTGTCGGGTTCTCAACCCCGACACCACATAAAACCCCGGTGATTAAGTTTTTAACATAAAACCAATTATGCCACGAATTATTAAGTCTGGATTGATACAAATGAGTCTGCCGATGACCGAAGGGGAAGGCACGATTGAGGAAATTAAAGAAGCGATGGTGCAGAAACATATTCCGTTCATCGAAGAAGCCGGTGAAAAAGGGGTGCAGATTCTGTGTTTGCAGGAGATTTTCAACACGCCCTATTTCTGTCCGGGTCAGAATAGCGCGTGGTATGCTTCGGCGGAGTCCGTTCCCGGCCCAACCACCGACCGGATGGCCGAGTATGCCAAAAAATATAAGATGGTGATGATCGTTCCAGTCTACGAAAAAGAACAGGCTGGCGTTCTCTATAACACGGCCGCTGTGATCGACGCCGACGGGACGTATCTGGGCAAATACCGCAAGAATCACATTCCGCATACATCGGGTTTCTGGGAGAAATTCTTCTTTAAACCGGGTAATCTGGGCTACCCGGTTTTCCAGACTATGTATGCGAAAGTTGGCGTGTACATCTGCTACGACCGTCACTTCCCCGATGGAGCCCGCTGTCTTGGTCTGAACGGTGCCGAAATTGTGTACAATCCGTCGGCAACGGTAGCTGGCTTGTCGCAATACCTCTGGAAATTGGAGCAACCCGCTCATGCTGCCGCCAACGGCTACTTCATGGGTTGTATTAACCGCGTTGGTGAAGAGAAACCCTGGAATCTCGGTCGGTTCTACGGCACATCGTATTTCGTTGATCCGCGTGGTCAGATCTTCGCTACGGCTTCGGAAGACAAAGACGAATTGTTGATCTCCGAATTCGACCTGGATATGATTGACGAAGTCCGCAACGTTTGGCAATTTTACCGGGATCGGAGACCGGAAACGTATGATAAATTGGTAGAATTGTAATTTGCCAATGTAGAGACGCAATACCTTGCGTCTCTCTCTTCCTGGTTTGCGTCTCCTCCCTAACCGGCTGGTTTGCTGACGCATAGAAGAAGACGCAAGGTATTGCGTCTCTACATCAATGAAAAATATGGCAATCATCAACAACCGCTTAACGGCTGACCAATACGAGCAAAACTTCAGCGACATTCACCCGCCGTTCGACTCCCGGGAAGCGGCTTTGGTGGAAGCGAATCGCTGCCTGTTTTGTTATGATGCGCCGTGCGTAAAAAGCTGTCCGACGAGCATCAATATTCCGAAATTCATTAAGCAGATTACCACCGATAACGTCAAAGGGTCGGCCTACACGATTTTTGACGCTAATATTATGGGGGCGGGCTGCTCGAAAGTCTGTCCAGTCGAGAAATTATGCGAAGGCTCGTGCGTCTATAATTTTCTGGACGAACCGCCCATTCCGATTGCCAAACTACAACGCTATTCGACTGAAAAAGCCATTGAGCATAAGTGGCCATTGTTTCAGCGGAAACCGTCAAGCGGACGTAAAGTGGCCGTGATTGGCGCCGGTCCAGCGGGCTTGAGTTGCGCCCATGTGCTAAGTCGTGAAGGTGTCGACGTAACGATTTACGAGAAAGAAAGCAAAGGCGGTGGCCTGATGACGTATGGCATTGCCGCCTATAAAGTGACGCCCGAATTCTGCGAAGATGAAGTTAATTTCATTACGTCGCTGGGCGGTATCGACATCAAGTACGATCAGGAATTGGGCAAGAGCGTATCGTTGGCTGAACTGCAAAACAACTACGATGCGGTTTATATCGGGATCGGGGTTGGCGTAGCCCGGCAATTGGATATTCCTGGCGAACATCTGATGGGTGTTGAAGATGCGATACGGTTCATATACGACATTCGCGAAAAAGGCTATCCGTCCATACCCGTCGGCGACAAAGTAGCGGTGATTGGTTTGGGTATGACCGCCATTGATGCGGCTACGCAGGCTAAACGGCTGGGTGCTAAAGAAGTAACTATTGTTTACCGCCGGACGCAGCAGGAAATGCCAAGCACCGAAGTCGAACTAAATCTGGCAAAACTCGACGGCTGTAACCTAATCTGGCTGGCATCGCCCAAAGAAATTATAGGTAAAAACGGCCAGGTCACACAACTGATTTGCAACGTAATGGAATTGGGCGTACCCGATACCAGCGGTCGCCGGTCGCCGGTTGAAACGGGCGAAACCATTACGTTGAATGTCGATATGGTTATCAAAGCCGCCGGACAGGTTCCCTTTGAAGAACTGGTTAGCCGTAATCAAATTAATCACTGGAACGGAAAAATTGCCATCGACGGAAGTTGCGAAACGAATCTCAAAGGGGTCTTCGCCGGTGGCGAC
>JANXVQ010000561.1 GCA_025351545.1 Spirosoma sp. | reverse complement strand
ACGGCTACAGTTAGCAATGTCATCAGCCAATGCCTGAAGGTACCTTTATGAACAGTTTGCTTTTTCATCTTTTTGAGCGCCACTAAATCGACTTTACATTAATAACCTGGGTTTTGGGTCAGACTGGGATTTTGCTGAATTTCTCGCTGTGGAATTGGCCAGAGTTCGTAACGAGCGTTCCAGTTGGGCGAAAAGGCTGACATAACCGCCTGAGCCCGTCCTGTCCGAACGAGATCGTACCAACGCTGCCCTTCAAATGCCAATTCGTATACCCGCTCCTGCTCAATAATCAGTATAATATCGGCTTGGGCAGCAACGGCAACGGCTGGTGCTTTTGCCCGTGTACGCAACACATTAAGGTCTGCCACGGCTCCGGTCGTACCCGCCAGTTTACCTTGCTGGGCACGGGCTTCGGCACGAATCAAGTACATTTCGGCCAATCGCATGAGTACAATATTGTTGTTGTCTTCTGAGGCTGTACCGTATTTGAGAACTGTCCAGCCATTGTCGCTGCCACGCAAATTCTGAATAGTAAAGCCAATAGTCGTGTTGCGCGTCCCTGCTTCTGTGGAGTTGAGTAAAACGACAAGCTGATTCGACGGAATCACTTCCCGACGGCTCACCAACAGGTTATTTAATCCAAAGTTGCTCGTTCCAGGATCATCGGAAAGATTATAACCAACTTCGAGAATAGACTCATGCGTAAAGTCTTTCAAAACAATGTCCGAAAAATTGGCTTCCAGCGTGTAAACTCCCGCGCTAATTACCTGTGTAGCCAGTAACTCGGCCTGAGCCCAGTTTTTCTGATACAGGTAATATCGGGCCAGAGCCGCCCGGCAGTTGACTTTATTGAGATAGGCCGCATTTGTCGTCACGTCTGTTGAGCCAGCCGCTACATTGGGCAAATCAGCTAATGCCGCCTGGTAATCGGCCAGCACGGAGGCAAGAATATCGGCCTTTGCAGTACGGCCAATAATTCGATTGGTAGCCTGATCGATGCTTATCACTTTAGGAATATCGCCATATGTATATACGCCGATAAAATTAGCCCATCCCCGCATAAACCGGGCTTCGGCCAGTACCTGCTTACGCGTCGCATCCGTTACACCACTCACTAATGGCAATTTCTCTAAAATAAAATTGGCGACATAAACTGTGTTATAAACACCCGCCCACAACGCATCAATAGCCCCATTAGTCGCTGTGATTTGCTTCGTTGCCAGCTCGCGGTAATCATTGAACGTACCATTATGCAAAATATAATCAGCCGTAAAATCGCCGGCAATAATATTGGGGGCAGCCATACTCCGCAGGGCGCTATATAAGCCAATCCGCACGGGCTGCACATCGTTGGATTCGTTCAACACCAAATCATCAACCAACAATGCCACCGGTTTTGTATCCAGCACCTCCTGACAGGATGCCAGACTGATCAGCCCTATTACTATACTATATCGTATGAAGCGAATCATATTGAAAGTTGCTCTAATTGCCAAAGCCGTATGTGTTAGAAACTGAGTGTTAGGCCCACCAACACAGTTTTGATTTGAGGAAATGTAAAAAAGTCAATACCCTGCGCCGTTGTTGAGCCATCGAGTGTACTTACTTCCGGATCGGGACCAGAGTACCGTGTCCAGGTCAGCAGATTCGTAGCGGACGCATACAGGCGGGCATTACCAACTTTGTATTTACTGATCCATTTCTTGGGGAAATTATACCCGACCGATACATTCTTCAGCCGCAGGTACGAACCATCTTCCAGAAACCGACTGCTGAGGTAGTTATTGTACGTATTCTGATATACGTATTTGGGAACGCTGGTAATATCCCCTTCTTTTTTCCAACGCTTAAGGGCTTGCCGAGTCTGGTTATTCTGGATATCCGCACCGGTATTCAGGAGCGTAACGTTCGAAAAATTCAGGATGCTATTGCCATACGAGAATTGAAGCAATGCACTCACATCAATACCTTTCCAGGAAATTCGGTTAGTTAATCCACCATATAATTTAGGCTGTGCATTCCCAATTACCTGACCATCGTCGGGTGTGATGCGACCATCCCCGTTTTTATCGTTGTAAATGGCATTGCCTGTGGCTGGATCAACGCCCAGGAATTTTAATCCCCAAAATGTTCCCAGCGGCTGCCCCTTCAAGATGACGTTAGTTCCACCTACTCCGTTGCCCGAATAGCCTCGAAAAAGTGGTACGTCACTTGCCAGTTCAACTATTTTATTCTCGTTATGTGACAGGTTCAGATCGGTACTCCAGCGAACAGCCCGGTTAACGTTTACCGTTGAAATAGTTAATTCTATACCCCGGTTTCCTACTTTACCAATATTCCCCTGTACAGTACTAAAACCAGACGTTTGCGGAATAGGCTGTGCAAACAGGAGTTTGTCTGTCAGGTTATCATAGGCATCGACGGTGAAGTTAAGCCGACCGCTGAAGAACGATGCATCCAGACCAATATTCGCTTCGCGCGTACGCTCCCATTGTAAGGATGGATTTGCCAGTGCGGCAGGCCCCACGCCTGTTGCTCCACTGTAGGTAACAGACGACCAGGTGCCCAAAAACTGGTAGTCGCCAATGCGTTCATTCCCTGTAAAACCAAAGCTCGCCCGCAATTTCAAATCACTCAGGAAGTGGAATTTCTCCATGAATTTCTCACTCGATATACGCCACGCCACAGATGCTGATGGAAATGCACCATATTGCTTATTCCGGCCAAATCGCGACGAACCATCGTAACGAGCCGTTATGGTCGCTAAATACTTTTCGTCGTAATCATATCGCACCTCACCGAAGGTAGACAGTAGTGCATTGTTTATTATACTTGATTCGCCCTGATCCACAATACCGGCAGATGTGATATAGGTAAAACCATTATTTGGAAACAACCGTCCCTGTACATTGCCAGACCGTTGGGTGTGCTGCAACACCTCAAGGCCAGCCAGCGCACTAAAATGGTGCTTTTCGGCCACCTGAAATGAGTAGTTCAGCGTATTGGTGTTGACAAATGTTGATAGGCTTGTGTTACTAAAATCGCCGTATCCATGATAGCCGACGCTGGCCAGAAAACCACCAATGGCGGTTGTGGAAGGCTCGAAGTTATCTTCGGTTATGTTGTTATAATCAATACTGACTTTTGAGCGAAATCGCAGATTTTGCAAAATTTCATATTCGGCATATAAACCAGCCAGGAGCTTAACCGTAAGGGTGTTAAAGCGGGGCAGAACAGCTTGTGCAACCGGGTTAAAATTAGGAAATCCGGGATAGTCAGCGTCGTTCGGCACCGTTAATTTCCCCTGATCATTATAAGGAGAATAATACGGCAGGCTTTTTACCGCGCCCGAATACACCCCATCCAGAAAATTGTCTCCTTTTACGCGCTTGTTAAACGCACGTGATATGGTTAGGTTCGTGCCAAATGAAAGCTTTTGCGTGGCTTTATGGTCGAACTTAAATTGACCGGTGTAGCGGGTGAACTGGTTATTCAACTGAACGCCCTGCTCATCTCGGTAACTGCCACTGAGGTAAAACTGCGTTTTGTCATTTCCGCCCTGCGTCGATAATTGGTATTGCTGATAAACCCCTTTCCGCAAAACATCATCGACCCAATTCGTGTTCAACCCGTCTGTAACGCCTTTAACTAAGCCTAATTTGTCAGGGTCCTGCCCGGCATTTGTGACGGCTTCCCGTTGCAAATCCAGCAATTCTGTTGCGTTGAGCAAGTCCGGCCGACGAACAACATCGGTCACACCTCGTTGAACATCGGCGGTGAATGTCGTTTTTTGGTTGGCTTTCCCCCGTTTGGTTGTCACCAGCACAACACCATTGGCCGCCCGCGATCCATAAATAGCTTTCGCCGATGCATCTTTCAGTATCTGAATGGATTCAATATCGTTGGGATTGAATAGGGCAAAAGCATTGTCTGTTTGACCACCAAATTCGCGCTCTGTCAAGGCCCCGTCCTCTACCGGAACGCCATCAACAATAAATAAAGGGCGATTAGAGGCTGAGATGGATGTATTACCCCGAACCCGGACCGTAAGACCACCCCCCGGCGTACCGGACGACTGGGTAACCTGGACACCGGCGGCCTGACCTTGTAAGGCCTGGTCGAAACTGGCAACGGGAATATCCTTGAACCTATCGGGTGAAACCGATGCGATAGAGCCGGTAATATCTTTCCGCTGCGTTGTGTTGTAGCCCGTAACAACTACCTGACTCAGTTCATTGATAGCTTCCTTCATCTGCACATTAACGACAGTGCGATTGCCAACTGTCACTTCCTGTGTTATTGAGCCAATAGATGTAAAAACAAGGACAGAGCCACTTCCCGGAATTGTGATGCTGTAATTCCCATTAGCGTCTGAACTGGCACCGGTTGTTGTACCGCGAACCTGAACATTTACGCCAGGCAGTGGCAAACCATCCTGTTCTGATATTACCCTACCCGATATACGCAGCCCTTGAGCCAACAGGTAACCCGGTAGCATAACCAATAGGCCAGACCAGAAAATTAGGCTGTAGAATTTTCTCATGTAAAGGTTTTATTCCAGATAATTTGCTTTAAGATTATTGTACAGC